>CAKUCT010000146.1 GCA_934643765.1 uncultured Oscillospiraceae bacterium | reverse complement strand
CCATCCGGCAGAATGCCGCGCAGCACGCCCGAAATGGTGCAAAGCATGGGCTTTCCGTTTACCTCGCCCGCCGCCTGCCCGGCCTCAACCAATGCGCCGATATCAAGCAGCTGATGGAACATGCCCGTATCCGGCGCGCGCAGAACACGCTCGCCCGCAAAGCCCCCGATTAACCCGGGGATATTGGTGTTCGGAATCGGCTCGCCGTCCCAGATCACCCTTCCAAGCGTGTGCCCGCGCATCGTCTCCACCACCGCGTGGCAGTCCCGCCCTGCGCAAAAGCCCGGGCCGAGCGCAATGACCAGCGGCGCATCGTTGATTGTCGTTCCAAGATTTTTCTTTGCCAGAATGCCGTCCACCAGCACATCCGGCCGCAGCCAGCTTTTGCACGAAGCCTCCGGATCTGCCAGAACCGGAATCTGGCCCGCGTCCAGCGCCGATTGAACATCCTGCGGCGTCTGGCAGCGGACGGCCGTCACATCCTCAACCGTTGTGCTGCCAAAGCGCAGCGCCTGTGAAAAGCAAACGGTCCGCCGGATGGCCGTCGGCTGCAGCAAATCTGTCATAACCACCGCAAAGCGGCAGCGGCGCAGCCGCAGCGCCACGCCGGAGGCCAGATCTCCGGCCCCACGAATCAGGACAAGCATTGTATTCTTCCTTTCTCCAGCGCCCCCGCCGCAATCGGGCAGGAGAGCTTCTGTGCCATCCGGCGCGCCAGCGCCAGATCTTCTTCGGTTTCCACCTGATTGATCAGAACCCTTGTGTGGAGCCGTTCGAGCTCGAGAAATTCTGCCGCCAGCTCCGGCGTCAGCACCGTGTCTTCCGATACGCCAAGCTTCCGGCTGTAGAGCTCCGGCCGGTGCGCGCACACGCAAATGCGCTTTCCAAGGCCCGACACGCCCAGCACCAGAATCGTCTGGTTGGCCTGCGGCGGGACGACCGGCTCATGCGGCGCGTGCGCCTTAATAGGAAGCCGTTTTGCCCCATCCGCTTCCACCAGTACATAGGGTGCGAGCGTCATCAGCGTCTCAAACGGCACCGCGGGCGCGGAAAATTTCCCCTGCTCGCTCCGCGACCCGACGCAAACGCACCGGCTTTGCTCCAGCGCCTGCCGGATTTCTTCCGCGCTGTCCGTCACCAAGCACGGCAGATGCGCAGGCGGAAAAATATGCGTCGTTGTGCACACGATCACGCGCGATTTTTCGCAAAGCTCGCGGGCCAGCGCATATAAAAGCGTCGTCTTCCCGCCGCCGCCGATGATCGCAGTGACGCCAGGCCGGATGGCAAGCGTCTTTTCAAGCTCCATATCGCTCCCCGCCTTTCAGATCAGCTTCTGCGCTTTTCTACCCTGATGGTATCATGTGCCCGGGAAAACGTCAAGCGGCGCGCCCGCTCTCTGCGCCGTTTGGTGATGCGCGGTTGACAAGGCGCTTGCAGATTCTTACAATATAAAAAAGCACTTCAAAAAGGAGGCGCGCCATGCGTGACCCTGCGAATGCAAAAACACTGCCCGGCCTGAGCCGCGACGCGCTGAAGCTCATTGCCATCGCGGCGATGACAATCGACCATATTGCCTGGCTGCTGTTCCCCGGCTACGCGCGCGGCGCGCTGCCGGTCTTGATGCACATCATCGGGCGGCTCACGTGCCCCATCATGTGCTATTTTATTGCCGAGGGCTACTATCATACGAAAAATTTTCGCGCCTACGCCGCGCGGCTTTTGCTGCTGGCCATTGTCTCGCACTTTGCCTATCTCTACGCCTCCAACGCCTACACCGGCTGGCGCAGCTTCATTCCCTTTTCCTCCGGCAGCATTCTCAACCAGACCGGCGTGGTGTGGTCGCTGCTGGGCGGGCTTCTGATGCTGCGCATCGCGGATTCCAGGTATCTTTCCCAGATTCAGAAAACCGTGGGTATTGTGCTTTTGTGTCTCATTACCCTGCCCGCCGACTGGAGCTGCATTGCCGCGCTGTGCATTCTGAGCATCGGTTCCAACCGGGGAAATCCAAAGCGCCAGATCGCCTGGTGCGCGTTTTATGTCGGGCTTTACGTCCTGGTCTACTGCCTGGCGCTGGATGTGCTCTACGGTCTTCTGCAGCTGTGCGTGTTTTTGTCGGTGCCGCTGCTGCGGCTTTATAACGGCGCGCGCGGAACATCCGCGCGGCTAAGCCGCGCGCTCAAGCCGCTTTTTTACATCTACTATCCGCTGCACCTGTTTCTCATCGGCATGGCGCGGACGTTCCTTCTGCGCTGAAGCGCATTTTCGTTGACACAGCCCGTTTTTTCGTGCTAGAATGAACATATGGATACAACCTTCAGACCGGTTCTGACCGTCCGGATTTTCGGCGACGAGAAGTGCTTCGGCCCCGGCATTGCGATTCTTCTGCGCAAGGTCGAGGAGCTTCACTCCCTGCGCGCCGCGGCCATGTCCATCGGCATGGCCTATTCCAAGGCCTGGACCATCCTTAAAAACGCGCAGCAGCATCTCGGCTTTCCCCTGCTTCATTCCACCACCGGCGGCAAACATGGAGGAGGTGCCACCCTGACCCCGGAGGCGGCTGCTTTACTTGCAGCATACGAGGAATATTGCAGCGAGCTCAATGCCTACGGCAGGCAGCTGTTTGCGGAAAAATTCCAGGATATTATCAAAACATCCGAATGATTTTCGGAAGCGTCTGCATCATCATGCTGTCTTTTGAGATTCTGCGCCGCTTTGCGCGCATTTTTTCAAAAGGCAGTTGCTTTGCGCGGACATTTGTTGTAAGATATCAGAAGATAGAAATGTGCGCATTCCCGCACAAATTTGGAGGTAATTTCAATGTTTACAAAACTGCTTGACGCCTTGAAAGCCACCCGCCGCACCATCGTCTTCACCGAAGGCCCCGACGCCCGTATCCTCGAGGCGACCGACCGTCTGCTCAAGGAAGACCTGATGGACGTCATCCTCATCGGCAACGAGGCCGAGGTCAAGGCTGCCGCTGAAAAGGGCAATTTCTGCATCTGCAAGGCCACCATCATTGACCCCGCCACCTACGAAGGCATGGATGAGATGGTTGCAAAGATGGTTGAGCTCCGCAAGGGCAAGATGACCGAGGAAGAATGCCGAGCGGCTCTGGCCAAGGGTAACTACTTCGGCACAATGCTCGTCAAGATGGGCAAGGCCGACGCTCTGCTCGGCGGCGCTACTTACTCCACTGCCGATACCGTCCGTCCGGCGCTCCAGCTCGTCAAGACCAAGAAGGGCGCGCATCTGGTCTCGTCCTCTTTCATCCTGTTCCGCAAGGACAAGGACGGCAACGACGAAAAGTACTGCATGGGCGACTGCGCCATCAACATTGACTATCCCGACACCCTCGACAAGACCACCGGCGAGGTCGTCTTCTCCGGCGCACAGAAGCTGGCAGAGGTCGCTGTCGAGTCTGCAAGAACCGCTGCCTTCTTCGGCATCGACCCGAAGGTTGCTCTGCTCTCCTTCTCCACGAAGGGCTCCGGCAGGCGGCACGGTCAAGCTCAGCCACGACGCCACCGTCGAGGCCCAGAAGCTCGCACCCGAGCTTGCCATCGACGGCGAAATGCAGTTTGACGCGGCAGTTTCCCCTGTCGTCGGCCAGCTGAAGTTCCCGGGCTCCAAGGTCGCCGGCTATGCCAACACCTTCATCTTCCCCTGCATCGAGGCCGGCAACATCGGCTACAAGATTGCCCAGCGTCTCGGCGGCTTTGAGGCTTACGGCCCCATCCTCCAGGGTCTGAACGCCCCCATCAACGACCTCTCCCGCGGCTGCAACGCAGACGAGGTCTACAAGATGGCGATCATCACCGCCGGTATGGCTTAATCTTCCGCAAAATTACATTGAACGCTTCTGCGCGCGGCAGCGCCGCGCGCAGCGTTTTCCCGCAATCACCTGGTGACCTACGCCACCGAACGGATAGCAATCCGGAAAAAAACTTCGTGGGGATGCTGCATGTTGTGCAGCATCCTCTTAATTTCGCTTATCTGGAGAAACAACTTATGAATTGGAGCAAATATCTGGGCGATAAGCCCTTCTGGCGCGTGACGCTGACGCTGGCGCTGCCGGTAGCCATTCAGAATGTGCTGACCACCTCGTTTCAGCTGGTCGACACGCTGATGGTCTCCAAACTTGGCGACGTTGCCCTCTCGTCTGTCGGCATGGCCGCGCAGTGGGGCTGGCTGGCGGCGCTGCTCGGCTTTGGCCTGTGCTCCGGCATGTCGGTCTTTATTTCGCAATACTGGGGCATCAAGGATCTCAAAGGCATCCGGCGCGTGCTCGGCATGGGCACGCTGTGCTGCATGATCGTAACGCTGCTGTTTACGCTCATCGCCCGCCTGCAGCCGGCGTGGGTCATCCATATGTTCAATAAAGACCCCGCCGTCATCGCCAGCGGCAGCACCTATCTTGCCATCGTCTGCTTTTCTTACCCGGCGGTGACGCTGACAAACGTTTTCTGCACGGTGCTCCGGAACACAGAGCACGTAAAGCTTCCGATGTACGTGTCCATGCTCACAACCGTCGCCAACGCGTTTTTGGACTACGGCCTGATCTTCGGCGCCTTCGGTCTGCCGCAGATGGGCATTGCGGGCGCCGCGCTCGCAACCTGCATCACCTCGTGGCTTGGCCCGATTCTGATTCTGATTTTCTCGGCGTTTGAAAAGAATCTGCTGATCGGCCCCATCCGCGAGCTGACAAGCTTCGGACTCAAGAACCTTGGTATCTTCGCCTCGCGCGCGCTGCCGGTCATGTTCAACGAGGGCATGTGGGCCCTCGGCATTCTGGTGCTCAACATGATCTATTCCAACATGGGCTATGAATACTATGCCGGTATGACGATTTTCAAGACCTTTTCCGAGCTTGCTTTCTCGTTCTATGTCGGCCTCGGCAACGCCTGCGTCATCATGGTCGGAAAATCCATCGGCCAGGGCAAAATCCGCCGCGGCGTTTTGCGCCAGCTCGGCAAGGATGAGGCATGGCTGCTGCGCACATGCCGCGCCCG
>CAKUCT010000145.1 GCA_934643765.1 uncultured Oscillospiraceae bacterium | reverse complement strand
GATGCAGTCGTCGGCTTCGTCGGCGGCGTTGACTCCCCCGTCATCAACGACTTCCTGATCGGCTTCATCGAGGGCGCACAGTCCGTCAACCCCGACATCAAGGTCGATACCCGCTACACCAACGACTATGTTGATACCGCCATCGCCAAGGAATATGGCCTGTCGATGATCAACGATAACAAGTGCGACATCATCTGGGGCGTGGCCGGCAACGCTGGCAACGGCGCGGCGGAAGCTGCTCTGGAAACCGGCAAGGCATGGTTCATCGGCGTCGACTCCGACCAGGAGCTGACCTTCTCTTCCGACCTGGCTGCCATCACGCTGACCTCCGGTCTGAAGAACATCGGCAACTCCCTCGTCTGGCTGTTTGACGAGTGGGACGCAGGCCGCACCTATTGGGGCCAGCAGGTTGACCTCGGCATCGCAGAAGGCGGCGTCGGCATCGTGACCGACAAGAACTTCGACAAGCTGGCATCCGCTGAGACCAAGGCCGCTGTGGAAGCTGCGCAGACCGCGATCCTCAACGGCGAGATCACCGTTGACTCCGCTCTGACCAACCAGACTCTGGCCACCGAACTCAGAGATTCTGTCCGTCCGTAATCCACAATATTTCCGCTCCCGCGGGCAGAGGCTTCACCGCCTCTGCCCCCGCCGGGGCGCGTCAGATGACAAGCAAAAAGTAATAGTGAATAGCGAAGAAGTCTGGCGCTGCGTCACGGTGAACATCCTCGCCGCGCACCGCGGCATCGCACTTATTCCTTATTCACTATTACTTATTTACTTTTCTGAAAGAAAGAGAGGTTTGATCGTATGCCAGACGAAAAAGAAGGCCGTTTGGACGAAGAATACGTCGTCCAGATGAAAGGGATCACAAAAGTGTATCCCAACGGCGTCGCCGCCAACCAGGGTGTGGACTTCTTCCTGCGCAAGGGCGAGATTCACGCGCTGATGGGCGAAAACGGCGCCGGCAAATCGACGCTGATGAAAATGCTCTTCGGTCTGGAGCAGCCGACAAGCGGCGAGATCTGGGTCAACGGAGAAAAGCTCAGCCTGAGCTCCCCGTCCGTCGCCATCTCGCACGGCATCGGCATGGTGCACCAGCACTTCATGCTCGTTCCGAGCCTGACGGTCGCGGAGAACATGGTGCTCGGCATGGTGCCGCGCAAGGGTCTTTTCATCGACCACGCAAAGGCGGTCGAGATCACAAAGGAATACGCCGAGCGCTTCAACCTGCATGTGGAGCCGGAGGCCAAAGTCATGGACATCCCCGTCGGCATGAAGCAGAAGGTTGAGATTCTCAAGGCGCTCGTGCGCGGCGCGAAAATCCTGATTCTCGACGAGCCGACCGCCGTCCTCACCACGCAGGAGACGACGGAGCTGTTCAAAGAGCTCATCCATCTGAAGAACCAGGGCTACACCATCGTCTTCATCTCCCACAAGCTGAACGAAATCATGGAGATCACCGACCGGCTGACCATCATGCGCAGCGGCCGCTCCATGGGCGTCTACAACACCTGCGATGTCACAAAGGAAGAGATTTCCCGGCTGATGGTCGGGCGCGACGTTGTTCTGAATGTGGAAAAGGACAAGGCGCAGCCGACCGATACCGTTCTTCGCGTGCGTAATGTAGAATACGTCAATGAGTGGCACAAGAAGGTGCTCGACAAAATTTCCTTTGACGTGCGCAAGGGTGAAATTCTCGGCATCGCCGGTGTCGAGGGCAACGGCCAGAAGGAACTGGTCGACATGCTCTTCGGCTTCAACTCGCCGAACGCCGGCACCATTACGGTCGAGGGCGAGAACATTCTTGGCCTGTCGCAGCAGAAAATCCGCAATCTCGGCGTCTCGCTCGTGCCGGAGGACCGCATGCTCTTTGGCATCGCGGGCACGGCCAGCATCGAAGAAAATCTTCTGTCTGACCGCTGTGCGGACAAACGCTTCAACAAGGGCCCGCTCTTTAACATGAAGGCCATCCACGAAGAATCTGACCGCCTAATTCAGGAATACACCGTACTGTGCAAGTCCCGCAAGCAGCAGGTCGGCATGCTCTCCGGCGGCAATATTCAGAAGGTCGTCGTGGCAAGAGAATTTTCCAACGACCCTGTTCTGATTCTGGCCGACCAGCCGACGCGCGGCATCGACGTCGGCGCGACGGAATTTATCCGCAAAAAGCTCGTCGAACTCTCCCGCTCCGGCATTGCGGTGCTGCTGGTCTCGGCAGATCTCAACGAGGTCATGGAGCTGTCCGACAGCCTGATCGTCATGCACGGCGGCAGAATCGCGGCCTATTTTGAAGATACATCCACGCTCACCGACGATCAGATGGGCGAGTACATGCTGGGTCTGAAACAGCAGTCAGACGAGCAGATCAGGAGGGTTTGCCATGACTAAAAAACGTGAACTCATGTTCTCCATTGTGCGAGGGCTGCTTGCCATCCTCATTGCGCTTCTGGTTGCAACACTTCTGATCTTCATCAGTGCGGACGGAGACAGCGTCTCTGACAAGCTCGCCTCCACCGGCGACGCACTCAAGCAGATGCTCGTCGGCCCGCTGTTCCGTATGGGCAAAAACGGCACGCGCTTTGAGACAAAGCGCCTGACCGACATTCTGGCGACGATGATTCCGATCATCTTCACGGGCCTTTCCGTGTGCATCATGTTCTCCGCCAACCAGTTTAACCTCGGCGCAGAGGGCGGCATCATGCTCGGCGCGTTTGTCACCGCCATGGTCGCTATCTACATGCCGATGTCGGCGGGGCTCCATCCGATCATTGCGATTTTGCTCGGCGGCCTTTCCGTCGGCGTGATGATGCTGCTGCCGGCGCTTCTGAAAAGCAAGCTCGACGTCAGCGAGATGGTGTGCTCATTGATGCTCAACTACATCGTCATGTACCTCATCAAGTTCGTTCTGAACACCTACCTTGCCGATAAGTCCAAGGGCCAGATTCAGTCGTATGAATTTCTGGAGACGGCCAAAATCGCGCAGCTGGTGGACGACGGCTCGAAGCTCTCTGTCGGCTTCATCGCCGCCATCGCTGCGGTCATCCTCTGCGGTCTTTTCATGTACCGCACGCGCTGGGGTTATGCCATCCGCATGATTGGCATCAACCAGGCGTTCTCCAAATACTCCGGCATGAAGGTCGGCCTGATCATCGTGCTCTCGCAGCTGCTCGGCGGCTTCCTGGCCGGTATCGGCGGCGGCATTGAGATGCTCGGCCGGTATAAGACGTTCTCCTGGAGCTCGCTTCCCGGCTACGGCTGGACGGGCATTACGATCGCGATTCTGGCCGGCAACAACCCCTGGTTCGTTCCGCCCGCGGCGTTCTTCATGGCGTATCTGTCCAAGGGCTGCGACCTGATGGCAACGTATGCCAAGGTTCCGGCGCAGCTGATCGACATCATCCAGGGCGTCATCTTCCTGTTCTTCGCGGCCGAGCAGTTCCTGTCGAAGTACCGCCAGAAGCTCGTCGTCAAGTCTGCGCAGGAAGAGCTCGCGCGCAAGCGCGCCTCTGAGGAAGGAGGAAACGTCAATGCTTAGTTTTCTGAAAATGCTGCTGACTCCGGAGTTCTTCTTCTCAATTCTGCGTATCTCGGCGCCGATTCTGTTCGCAACGCTGGGCGCGATTGTCGTTGAAAAGGCGGGCTTCTGCAACATCGGTCTTGAGGGCATTATGATGTTCGCCGCGCTGACCGGCTCTCTTGTCAGCTACTATGCCGGCAGCTGGGTCTGGGGCCTGCTCGCCGCGCTCGTGATGGGCACGCTGATGGGCCTGATGATGGGCTTTTTCGCCTTCCAGCTCAAGACGGACATTACCCTTGTCGGTATCGCCGTCAACATGATGGGCTCCGGCGGCACGCTCTTCCTCTGCAAGGTCATCACGAACCTTACAGAGGGCAAGGCCATGGCCTCGACCACGGGCCTGATCACCTCCACGCTCTGTATCTCGAATATCACCATCCCGCTGATCAACAAAATTCCGTTCCTGGGCGGCGTTCTTTCGGGGCACAGCCTGCTGACCTACCTCGCCTTTATCATCTGCGGCCTGACCTCCGTGATGCTCTATAAGACGAGTCTTGGCATGAACATCCGCGCCGTGGGCGAAAACCCGAACGCGGCGGCCTCCGTCGGCGTGTCGGTGCTCAAAATCAAGTACACAGCCATTGCCTACTCCGGCCTCATGGCAGGCTTCGGCGGCGCGTTCATGTCGATGTCCTACGCGCAGGGCTGGAGCCTGGACATGGTCGCGGGCCGCGGCTTTATCGCGCTGGCCGCGCAGGCCATGGGCTCCGGCGAGTGCCTTGGCGGCATGCTCTCGAGTCTGGTCTTCGGCTTTGCACAGGCGCTCGGCATCAAGTTCTCGGCGCGCGGCCTGGATTCGAACCTGGCCTCCCCGATTCCCTACGCCGTGACCATCATCGGCCTTGTCGTGTTTGCACTGGTGCGGCGCAACAAGATCAAGAAGCAGCACGCGGCCTCGCAGCTTTAAGCCTTTCGCCCCGCAAGGCGAAATGAAATGTCCATTCATTTTTCCGGCAGCATGTCCGGCGAAAAAATACGTCTTATCTCGCCAGTGTAAGCTTTTCGCATAGTATGCGAAAAGCTTACATGCCGCGAGTTGCAGCAGCTATTTGTCAAAAAAGCCCCTCAGGTTTTTGACAGCTTAGGAGGCATTATGTCTGATCTGAAAAAAATCCCCCTGATTCTGGACGGCGACCCCGGCCACGATGACGCCATCGGCTGGACGCTGGCCCGCGCCAGCGGCGCGTTCGACATTCTGGCCGTCACGTCCTGCAGCGGCAACGTCGCCATTGAAAAAACAACCTATAACGCCCTTCGCATCTGTACCCTGCTCGGCATCGACGCGCCCATTGCCGAAGGCTGCCCGCACCCGCTGACAGCCGATGTGATGATCGCACCGTCGGTACACGGCGAGTCCGGGCTGGACGGCCCGGCTCTGCCGGAGCCTTCGATGCAACTAACCAGGCTCGGTGCCGTCGAGCTGATGGCAAAGGTTCT
>CAKUCT010000144.1 GCA_934643765.1 uncultured Oscillospiraceae bacterium | reverse complement strand
AAGAAAGTCAGCTTCGACTGTCTGGACGATATGTATGCTGCCATCGGCTTCGGCGGTCTGACTGCCATCAAGGCGGTGGGCCGGATCCGGGACGAGCTGACCAAGGCCACCAAGGCCGCCACGCCGAAGGAGCTTCTGAATCTCGGCAAGCAGCAGCCTGCCGTCAACGCCTCCGGCGTCATTGTGGAAGACATCGGCTCGTGCATGATCAAGTTCAGCCGCTGCTGCACGCCGGTCCCCGGCGATGATATCATCGGCTTCATCACCAAGGGCTACGGCGTATCGGTGCACCGCAAGGACTGTCCGAACGCCAAAACGGCAATGGATCCGTCACAGGCTGGGCGCTGGGTGAAGGTCACGTGGGCCGAGAGCCCCGAGGCCACCTTCATGACCGCGCTGGAGGTCGACTCTGTGGACCGCGAGGGTCTGATGCTGGATGTCGCAACCATTCTGACCAGCCTGCGGCTTCGCATGAACGAGATGTCCGCCCGCTCGGTCGGGAGCGGCCGGGCGCTGGTAAGCCTGGCATTCCAGGTACACAATCTGACAGAGCTGCAGAACGTTATGGCGCGCCTGCGCGGAATTTCCGGTGTGAGCGCGGTCCGGCGTGCAGACGGATAAAGGAGCGCATATGAAAGCTGTTGTTACGCGGGTCAATTCCGCGTCTGTGTCCATTGATGGCGAGCTGCACGGGAAGATCGGAAAGGGATTTCTGATTCTGCTCGGTGTCGCCCCGGAGGATACGCCTGAAAAATGCAAAAAGCTCGCGGAAAAAATTCTGGGACTTCGTGTCTTCCGCGATGAAAATGACAAGATGAACCTGTCGCTTTCCGACGTCGGTGGCGAGGTGCTGGTGGTGAGCCAGTTCACACTCTACGGCGATGTCAGCCACGGCCGGCGCCCGAGCTTCATCGGCGCTGGAAAGCCCGATATCGCCATCCCGCTCTATGAGCAGTTTTTGTCCGAGTGCGAGCGGCTTGGTTTTCCGCCGCAGCACGGCGAGTTCGGCGCGTATATGCAGGTAGCGTCCGAAAACGACGGGCCTGTGACCCTGATTGTCGACACAAACGACCTGAAATAAGCGCGCTTTGGGATGAAAGGAACTTCTTATGGAAATTATCATACTTCCGCTCGGGCCGCTGGAGACAAACTGCTATGTGGTCTATGATGAAGCGTCGCGCGTATGCGCGCTGGTCGATCCCGGCGCAATGCCGCAGAAGATTCTGGACTGCCTGCGTGAACATGAGCTGTCTCTGCAGTTGATTTTGCTGACGCACGCGCATTTTGACCACACGGGCGCGCTCAAAAAGCTGCACGAATGCTATCCGCAGGTTCCGATTTATGTGAGCGTCCCGGACACGGACGACGCCATCAACATGAGCCACGGAAATCTTGTCTACACCAACACGTTCTCAAACGGCGACGAAATTTCGCTGCCGCCCATGACGTTCCGCGTGCTCGCAACGCCGGGCCATACAAAAGGCTCGTGCTGTCTGATCTGCGATCGTGTCATCTTTTCCGGCGACACGCTCTTTGCCGGCACCTGCGGCAGAACGGATCTGCCCGGCGGGTCGGAAACAGAAATTCTGGCGTCTTTGTCCCGCCTGGCCGGGCTTGCAGGCAACTACCGCGTGCTTCCCGGGCACGGCCCGGAGACCACGCTCGAGCGCGAGCGCAAGACCAATCCCTATATGCGCGAGGCGTCCTGCCTATGAAGCTGTATCTGAAAAACCACACCGAGCGGTATCCGGTCGAGCAGCTTCAGATGCAGCTGTTTGCGCAGGAGCCCTCGGAATTTGTCACCCGGCCGTTTGACGGCGACGGCACAATCTCCGGCCTTTCGCGCGGGGAAAAATTTCTGACCGCGACGGCGAAAGTGACGTATCACGGGAAAACAGGCTTCGCCTCGAAGCGGATTCCGCTTGAAAAAGTGGATGTGCGCATGACGCGGCGGATTTTACAGCAGAGCTATTATCTGGCCGCCACAAAGGTGCTCGATACAACGCCCCCGTGGGGCGCGCTGTCCGGCGTGCGGCCGACGAAGCTTTCCACCAAATGCATGATGGAAGGCGGCAGCGAACGTGACGCGGCGCGGCTTCTGGAAAAGACGTATTTCGTCACCCCCGCGCGAAGCCGTCTGTGCGTCGATGCCTCGCGGCACACGGTGCAGGCCGCCAAATTATTAGAGCCCACAGATTTATCTGTCTATATCGGTATCCCCTTCTGCCCGACCCGGTGTGCCTATTGCTCGTTTGTCAGCGAGTCCATTGAGCGCTTCGGGTCCTTCCTGCCGCCATATCTGGAGGCGCTGCACCGGGAGATTGCATACACGGGAACACTTCTGGCGCAGTCCGGGTATCATATCCGCTCGTTATATATGGGCGGCGGCACGCCGACGACGCTTTCCAGCGCCCAGATGAAAGACCTGTTGGCTGTTATCCATGACAGCTTTGATCTTTCACGCTGTCTGGAATTTACCGTGGAGGGCGGCCGGCCCGACACGCTGGACGAAGAAAAGCTGCAGGTCATCTTTGACGGCGGCGCGACGCGCATCTCTATCAATCCGCAGACCATGGCAGACGATGTGCTGGCCGCTGTCGGCCGCAGACACACCAGCGCGCAGACTGTGGACGCCTTCCAGCAGGCCAAGCGCGTGGGATTTACGGATATCAACATGGACCTGATCGCGGGGCTTCCCGGCGACACGCCGGAGAAATTTGCGCAGTCGCTTTCTCAGGTGCTGACTCTGGGGCCGAGCAATGTGACGGTGCACACGCTGGCGCTCAAAAAGGGCGCAAATCTGTTTCAGAACCGCATGCCGCTTCCGTCCAATGAAGCAGTTGCACAGATGCTTTCCGGCGCCGAAGCGGCGCTTCGCACGGAGGGCTTTGAGCCTTACTATCTCTACCGGCAGAAATACATGTCCGGCAGTTTTGAAAACACCGGTTGGTGCAAGCCGGGATTTACCGGCTTATACAACATATATATGATGGAAGAGCTGCACACCATCCTGTCCCTCGGCGGGGGCGGTATGAACAAAATCAATCTGCCGGCCGGACAGCTTGAGCGCTTCCACAATCCGAAATCTCCGCAGGACTATATTGCGCGCATCGACACCATTCTGCAGCAAAAGGATGAGATTTTCTCGATTCTGCAGTCGCTTGCGCAGCAAAATGCATCGCAAAAACAGGAGGAATGCGAATGAATACCCTCTTTTCCCATGTATGCGTCGTCACCATGGACGACCGGATGTCCGTCTGGACCGACGCGTTTGTCGGCGTGACCGACGGCAAAATCAGTTATCTCAGCAAAAACGCGCCGGAAGAAAAGCCGGAGCAAATCATTGACGCGACCGGTATGGTCCTGATGCCGGGTTTAATCAACTGCCACACGCATCTTCCGATGCAGTTGCTGCGCGGCTACGCCGACGATCTGAAGCTGCAGGAGTGGCTCAACGACTACATCTTCCCGCGCGAGGACCGGCTCGACGGCCGGTGCGTACGCGCGGCGACGACACTGGCCGTGGCTGAGTGCCTGAAGTTCGGCGTCACCAGCGTGTCGGATATGTATTATTTCTGCGACGACATCTGTGACGTCATCGCAAAATCCGGCATGAAGGCCAACATTTCCCGCGGAACGTCCATGTTCCTGGGCGACGATTTTGATTTTGAGACCTTCCCGGCCTGCCGGGAACTGGTTGCGCTCAAGGAGAAATGGCACAACTTTGACAATGGCCGCATCAAGATTGAAGCGTCCATCCACGCCGAGTATACCTCGACCTATCAACTGTGGGACGCGCTGGCCGAGTTCTGCATCAATGAAGGCATCGGCATGCAGGTGCATCTGTCGGAAACGAAGCTGGAGCATGAGCAGTGCGTAGAAAAATACGGGCTGACGCCCGCGCAGGTGCTCGACTGCCACCATGTGTTTGACGCTCCCACCACCGCGGCACACTGTGTGCATCTGACGCAGGAGGATATGCAGCTGCTGGCCAAGCGGCGCGTGAGCGCGGTGCACTGCCCGGTGAGCAATTTGAAGCTTGCCTCCGGCTGTGCGGATGTGATGGGCATGGTGAAAGCGGGCATGAATGTGTGCCTCGGTACCGATTCCGTTGCCTCCAACAACAACCTCGACCTCTTTGAAGAGATCAAAGCCTGCACGCTCATGGCCAAGGCCAAGACCGGCGACCCCACCGCCATTCCGGCGGAAGCCGCGCTGATGATGGCGACGGTCTGCGGCGCGAAGGCGCAGGGCCGCGAAAAAGAATGCGGCCAGATCAAAATCGGCATGGACGCCGACCTCATTCTGCTTGATTTTACGCAGCCGCATCTGATCCCGTGCCACAATGTTCTGTCGAACCTGGTCTATGCCGCGTCGGGTCACGACGTTGTGATGACAATGGTGCGCGGTCAGATTCTCTACAACGCCGGTAAATTCCCCACGCTGGATCTTTCCGGCGCGCTCAAGGAGCTTCACGACTACGCGATTCCGAAGGTCTTCTCCGACGAACCCAAGGAGGCCTCCAAATGAGCGAGCAACCCATGAAAAAGCAGACCTTCCTGCAGGGCACGGCCGTGCTCGCCATGGCGACAATCCTTGTCAAGCTGATGGGCTTTTTGTTCAAGGTTCCGCTCAACAATATCATTGGCGATGACGGCTTTGGCTATTTCAATACGGCCTATGACGTGTATAATGTCCTGCTGATGATCTCCACGACAGGTCTTCCTGTGGCGATGAGCCGCATGATCTCCCAGGCGCAGACGCTTGGAAATCACGCGCAGATCCGCCGGATCTACAAAACATCGCTCTATGTCTTTCTGACCATCGGCATTCTGGGAAGCCTCGGCATGCTGGTCTTTTGCCGCCAGCTTTCCGTCATGGTCACGACGAATGACAATTCCTGGGCCGCCATCGCAGCCTTAGCTCCCTGCGTGCTGCTCATCTGCCTGGTCTCTGCGTACCGCGGCTTTTTCCAGGGCCAGAGCAATATGACCCCGACCTCTGTCAGCCAGATTTTTGAGGCTGTGGCCCGTCTGATCGTGGGCCTCGGGCT
>CAKUCT010000143.1 GCA_934643765.1 uncultured Oscillospiraceae bacterium | reverse complement strand
TGCCGGTGATGGAGTATCCGTATGACCCGTCGTGGGGCTATCAGATCACCTGCTATTATGCGCCGACGCACCGCTACGGCGCGCCCCGGCAGCTGAAGTCCTTCATCGACAGGTGCCACCAGGCGGGGGTCGGTGTGATTCTCGACTGGGTTCCGGCGCATTTTCCGAAGGATGAGAACGGGCTGTATGAGTTTGACGGCACGTGCTGCTATGAGCTCTCGGACCCGGCGATGAACGAGCACCCGGACTGGACGACGCGGATTTATGACTACGGCAAGCCGGAGGTGCGTTCGTTCTTGATTTCCAACGCCTGCTACTGGCTGACGCAGTTCCATGCAGACGGCATCCGCGTCGACGCGGTGGCGTCGATGCTGTATCTTGATTACAACCGGCCGAACTATAAGCCGAATCAATTCGGCGGGCGGGAGAATCTGGAGGCCATTGAATTTCTGCGGCAGCTGAACGCGGCGGCCTTTGAGGCCGAGCCCTCGGTTCTGATGATTGCGGAAGAATCGACGGCGTTCCCGCTGATCACAAAGCCCGATTATGACGGCGGACTCGGGTTTTTGTTCAAGTGGAACATGGGCTGGATGAACGATATGCTCAAATACATGTCGCTCGACCCATTGTACCGCAAGGGCGACCACAACGCGCTGACGTTTTCCATGACCTATGCGTTTTCCGAGAACTTCATCCTGCCGCTGAGCCATGACGAAGTGGTACACGGAAAGTGTTCGCTGATCGGGAAAATGCCCGGCAATTACGACGATAAATTCAACAATCTTCGTGTACTCTATGCCTATCAGATGGCGCATCCGGGCAAGAAGCTCAACTTCATGGGAAGTGAGTTCGCGCAGTTTATCGAGTGGAACTTCAAGCAGGGGCTCGACTGGCTGCTGCTGGGGTATGAAAAACACCGGAAGATGCAGGCGTTTGTAAAGACGCTCAACCATTTTTATCTGGAGAACCGCGAACTCTGGGAGGTAGACACCGGGTGGGACGGCTACGAGTGGATTGAGCCGGACGACCGGGACAACTCCATTATCGCCTTCCGCCGCAAGAGCCGGAAGGGAAAAGAGCTTGTTGTGGTATGCAATTTCTGCCCGGTGCTGCGGGAAAATTACCGGCTCGGGCTTCCGAAGGTGGGATGGTATGTCCCGGTTCTCAACACAGACGATGAAAGCTTTGGCGGATACGGGTTCCAGCCGGAAACCGTCCGCACAGAAAAGAAGCCTTCGCACGGCCAGGCGCAGAGCGGACTTTTCCGCGTGCCGCCGATGAGCGTATGCTTCTATCGATATCAGCGCACCAGACCCCAGATCAAACCGTAACGGAAGAGGAGGAACAGGTATGCAATTTCAGAAAAAGCGTTGTGTCGCGATGCTGCTGGCAGGTGGCCAGGGCAGCCGCCTGATGGTTCTGACGGAGAACACGGCAAAGCCGGCCGTGCCGTTTGGCGGCAAGTACCGGATCATTGACTTCCCGCTGTCAAACTGTGTGAACTCTAAGATTGACACCGTCGGCATTCTGACACAGTATCAGCCGTTGGAGCTGAATGAATACATCGGAAACGGCCAGCCGTGGGGACTGAACTCCTCGCATGGCGGTGTGCAGGTGCTGCCGCCGTATGCCAAGAGCAAGAACTCTGAGTGGTACAAGGGCACGGCCAACGCCATCTATCAGAACATCGGCTTTATCCAGCGCTATAACCCGGACAATGTGCTCATTCTCTCCGGCGACCATATCTATAAAATGGACTACGCGGCCATGCTCCGGTTCCATGAGAGCATGGACTCGGACTGCACGATTGCAGTGCGTGACGTGCCGCTCAAGGAGGCGTCGCGCTTTGGCATTATGAACACGCGCGAGGACGGCTCCATCTATGAGTTTGAAGAGAAGCCGAAGCATCCGAAGTCGACCAACGCGTCGATGGGCATCTACGTGTTCAAGTGGAGCGTGCTCAAGGAGTTCCTGGAGGCGGACGAAGCCGACCGCACGAGCGAAAATGACTTCGGCAAGAATATCATTCCGGCGCTTTTGAAGTCTGGTCACAGGCTGTTTGCGTATCAATTCGACGGCTACTGGAAGGATGTCGGCACGATTTCGAGCCTCTGGGAAGCGAATATGGATCTTCTTGGCAAGCATCCGGCTTTTGATATTTACGGGCCGGAGGGGCACAAGATCTACGCCAGAAACACCAGCAAGCCCGCCAGCTACATCGCGAAGACCGCGCAGCTGCGCGAGAGCTTTGTGGCAGACGGCTGCGAGATCTACGGCACGGTGGAGCATTCGGTGATTTCCACCGGCTGCACGGTCGGCCGCGGCGCAGAGGTGGTCGACAGCGTGATTATGCCGGATGTCGTGATTGAAAACGGCGCGACGATCTGCAACGCGATCATCGCCGAGGGCTGCCACATCCGCGCGGGCGCGAAAATCGGCGGCGCGGTAGAAAACGGAGAGCGGCGCATCAGCGTGATCGGAAAAGAGAAAGAAGTTCCTGAGGGCGCGGTCATCGAGCCCGGCGCGATTGTTTAAGGGAAGGGGGAAGCAGCCATGGAAACAATGGGTATCATTTTTTCGAATATCTACGACAGCAAGATGGGTGACCTTACCTGGGAGCGGACATCGGGCTCCATCCCGTTTGGTGGGCGCTACCGGCAGATTGATTTTGTATTGTCGAACATGAGCAATTCCGGCATCCGGAATATCGGCATCATCACGAAATATAACTACCAGTCGCTGATGGACCATCTGGCAAACTGCGAGGACTGGGATCTGCATCTGGGCGAAAATGTGCGCTTCCTGCCGCCCTATGCCACGGGCCACACGGGCGCATACCGCGGAAAGCTGGAGGCGCTGCAGACGGCGCTGCCGGTGCTCGAACGAAGCGACAGTGAATACGTCATCATGTCGGACACGATGGTTCTGTGCGCGATTGATTTTTCCAAGGTTGTTGATGCACACATTGCCTCGGGCTGCGATCTGACGGTTGTGGCCAAGGCGGGCCGGGCCGACGGCCGGCGCAGCCAGCCGCTGGCGCTGAAGGTGAATGAAAGCGGACAGGTGGTGGACCTCGCGGTCGACTACTGCGCGCCGGAGGATTATCTGGTCGGCATGAGCATGTTCGTGATGGAGCGCAAGAAGCTGCTGGCTGTCATCCAGGAGCTGGTGCCGCACGGCAAGTGCCACTTTGAGCGGGACTTTGTGCTGCCGCAATACAACGAGGGAAAGCTCTCGGTGAACGTGTATTCGTTCCAGAATGTGGCGCTGTTCAACGAGAATATGGCGGAATACTACGCGAACAATCTCAAGCTGCTCGACCAGGATGTGCGCCACAGTCTGTTCCGCAGCGAGATGCCGATTTATACGAAGGTCCGCGACTCTGTGCCGACGCTCTTTGGCGAGACCGGCGAGGCGCCTGACTGTCTGGTGGCGGACGGCTGCCACATCTTCGGCTATGCGTCGGATTCGGTGATCTTCCGCGAGGTGGAGCTCGACGAGGACGCGGAGGTCATCAGCTCGGTGCTGATGCAGGGCAGCAAGGTCGGGGCCAGATCGCAGCTCAAATATGTCATTCTGGATAAGAATGTAACCGTAAGACCGGATACCAAGCTCCAGGGCACCCCGGAGCATCCGCTGTATATCAGCAAAGGAGTTACCGTATGAAAATCGCAATGGTTGCTTCTGAGGCCGCCCCGTTTGTCAAAACGGGCGGCCTTGGTGATGTGATGCAGGCGCTGCCGCAGGCGCTGTCCAGAATCAAGAACAATGAAATCAGCGTGTTTATTCCGTTCTACGACCGGGTGAAATACTCCGGGCTGTGGGATGTGGAGTATCTGGGAAGCTTTGATGTGCAGCTGGCCTGGCGGCGGGAGTACGTGGGCCTTCTGCGGCTGAAGAGTCGGAGAAAAAAGCTCCGGATTTATTTCATCGACAACGAGCACTATTTCTGCCGCGGCTGCGTATACGGCTGCATGGACGACGGCGAGCGCTTTGCGTATTTTTCCAAGGCCGCGCTGGCGGCGATGGCCTATATCGGGCTGCAGCCGGACGTGGTGCACTGCCACGACTGGCAGGCGGCGCTGGTGCCGCTGCTGATGAAGACGGAGTACCGCGAGAGCTTCCCGAACGCAAAGAGCGTTTTTACCATCCACAACATCGAGTATCAGGGCAAGGCGAATCTGGACTTCAATCTGGATGTGATCGGCCTGCCGCGCGAATGTGACGAGGTGCTGCGCTTTGACGACTGCTCCAACATGATGAAGTCCGCCATCGTGACGGCGGACCAGGTCAGCACGGTTTCGCAGACCTATTGCCAGGAGCTGCGGTATCCGTATTACGCGCACGGTATGTCCCAGGTGCTGGCCTCGCGCGGAAGCGATTTTTCCGGTATTACGAACGGCATCGACACGGAGGTCTATAACCCCGCGACGACGGAAGGCCTGGCCGCGCATTACAATGCCAAGACGTTCCGCGAAGGAAAGCTTGCAAACAAGCTGGCTCTGCAGGAGCAGTTGGGGCTTCCGCAGGACAAGGATGTGGCCATGCTCGCGATGGTGACGCGGCTTGCCGGGCACAAGGGCATTGACCTTCTTTGCTATATTGCAGAGCGGTTGATGACCAGGCGCGTGCAGCTGGTGGTCATCGGCACGGGCGAAGAAAAATATGAGTGGTTCCTGCGCGGGCTGCAGGATCGGTTCCGCGACCAGGTCAGCGTGAACCTCTGCTTCAGCGCGGATCTTGCCAACACGGTCTACGCGGCGGCAGACCTGTATCTGATGCCGTCGAAGTCTGAGCCGTGCGGGCTGTCGCAGCTGATGGCGATGCGCTTTGGCGCGGTTCCGGTTGTCAATGCCACGGGCGGACTGAAGGACACTGTGCCGCCGTATGAGGGCCCGGAGAGCGACGGCCGCGGCTTTACGTTCCAGAGCTATAACGCCGACGATTTCCTGGCGGCCATCGACCGGGCGCTGGCGCTTTATTATGATGCGCCAGAACAGTGGCAGGGACTTGTCCGGCACGATATGAGCCAGGATTTCAGCTGGGACAAGGGTGCGCTCGAGTATATGGCGCTATATGAAAAAGCAATGAG
>CAKUCT010000142.1 GCA_934643765.1 uncultured Oscillospiraceae bacterium | reverse complement strand
ATCTGGCTGACGGCTGCGCTGTTCGTCTTGTGTCTGGCGCTTGTGATCTTCCTGCTGTGCGCCGCCGGGCACAAAGAGGGCGTGGAGGGCATTCATCTAAACTGGGTCGATAAGATCCCGCTGGACCTGTATCTGGCGCTTGCGCTTGGCATTGGTTCTTGCGTCTTGATGCTCGGGATCAATGCGACAGGTGTTGACTTTGTTCCGGCGACCATTTTGCTGGCTATCCTGCTGGCTCTTGCCGTGCTGCTTGTGATGAGCGTTCTGATGACGCTTTCAACGCGCTTTAAATCCGGCGCGTTCTGGAAAAACACGATCGTCTATCGCTGCGTGTGCTTGCTTTTCCGCATGGGAAAAGGGCTCAAAGCCGGGCTTTCCTACTGCGCGAAGCATCTGCACCTGTACTGGCAGGCAGGTCTGATCTTCGCCGGGGTAACCCTTCTGGAATTTTTCGTGATCGCCGCGTTCGGAAGCGAAGCAATCTGCGTGATCTGGCTCCTTGCAAAGCTGGTTGAAACGCCGCTTCTGGTTCTGATCCTGATTTCTCTTCAAAAGCTCAAGGCTGGCGGCGAGGCGCTTGCCGAGGGCAATCTGAATGCAAGCGTTGATTTGAAACACATGTACGGCGCTCTGAAACACCACGGAGAAAATCTCAACTCCATCGCGCAGGGGATGCAGAAGGCGGTGCAGCAGCAGTTAAAATCCGAGCGCTTCCGCACGGATCTTATCACAAATGTCTCGCACGACATCAAAACACCGCTGACCTCCATTGTCAACTATGTTGATCTTCTCAAAAAAGAGGATGTGCAGCCAGAGAAGGCGCGCGAATACATTGCCGTTCTTGACCGGCAGTCGGCGCGGCTCAAAAAGCTGACCGAGGACCTGGTGGAAGCGTCCAAAGCATCGAGCGGCACGCTGCCGGTGCATCTGGAGGCCGTCGATGTGAACGTGCTGCTCTCGCAGGTAGCGGGCGAGTATCAGAGCCGGTTTGAGCTTTGCAAGCTGGAACCCATTGTGAAGTTGTCTGCCGATAACCCGCAGATTATGGCCGACGGCAAGCTTTTGTGGCGCGTGTTTGATAACCTGCTCAGCAACATCTGCAAATACGCCATGCCCGGCACGCGCGTGTACTTCACAAGTGACGTTCAGGAAGACCGCGTCATCGTCAGTTTCAAAAACATCTCCAACTATCCTCTGGACATTACGGCAGACGAGCTTATGGAGCGCTTTGTCCGCGGCGACTCCTCCCGCTCCACGGAAGGAAGCGGCCTCGGCCTTTCCATCGCGCAGAGCCTGACATCCCTGCAGAAAGGCCGCTTCGACCTTGTAGTCGACGGTGATCTCTTCAAGGCAAACGTCTCGTTCCCGCTGCTGCAGGCATAACGAAAGTTTTTTGTGTCCCGGCGCTTATGCGCCGGGGCACATTTTTCGTCTATCCCTCTTGACAAATCGGCGCTTTGTGGTATTATAAACTTGTGCTTAGAAATTAAACTTTTGTCCGGTGGTGATTTCATGACAGAACGTGAATCCGAAATCTTCCGCATCATCCAGCAGAACCCCGCGATCTCGCAGAACGAGCTGGCCGCAAAGCTGAATCTGGCCCGCAGCTCTGTCGCAGTGCACATCGCAAACCTTCAGAAAAAGGGCTATATTCTCGGCAAAGGCTACATTGTCAACGAGAGCAGCTATGTGCTCGGCGTCGGCGCGGCCAACGTCGATATCCACGGCCGGTCCAAAAAGGCAATCGTCATGCACGACTCCAACCCCGGCCATATGAACACCTCCGCGGGCGGCGTGACGCGCAATGTGTGTGAAAACCTCGCGCGCCTCGGCGTGAATGTCAAGCTCATCTCCGCCGTCGGCACCGACGTCTATGCCGACCAGATCCGCCGCGAGTGCCAGGCCGCCGGTATTGATATCTCACATTTCTATACCGCCGAAGGGCAGCACTCGTCCACCTATATGTCCCTGATCGACGACAATGGCGATATGTTTGTTGCGCTGTCCGATATGTCGGTGCTGCAGGGATTGCCGCTGAGCTATCTCAACTCCAAGCAGAGCCTGATCCGCGGCGCAAAGCTTGTGACCTGCGACCCGAGCCTTTCCGAAGAGGCCATCTGCCGTCTTCTGGAGCTGTGCGAGGGCGGCCCTGCTGTCTACGCCGACCCCGTGTCCACCGCCTACGCCAGAAAGCTTGCCCCCTATATCGGGAAGTTTGACACCGTGAAGCCCAACCTGATGGAGCTTGAAATTCTGGCCGGTCAGGAAATCCGGGACGAGCTGAGCCTTTATAACGCCTGTGAGGCCGTTCTGAACAAGGGCCTGCACCGCATTTTTGTCAGCCTCGGAAGCCGCGGCTGCTTGTATATGGATCAGGAGGGCGCCATGCTCCGCCGCCAGCTCAAGCCCGCCCAGCACATGGTCAACGCCACCGGCGCTGGCGACGCGTTTACTGCCGCCATGATCTACGCCACGCTGGAGCAGCTTCCCATCGAGTCCGTCATGGAATACGCCATGGCCGCCGGAATTGCCGCCATCCAGCACGAAAAAACCATCAACCCCCAGATGAGCATTTCGCTCCTGGAATCTATATTAAAGGAGTACAAACAATGAATCTGCACGATTATTTGTCCGTTACACCGGAAATTTCCGAAGCGCTTGCACAGGGCAAGCCCGTTGTCGCCCTGGAGTCCACCATTCTCAGCCACGGCATGCCGTATCCCGAGAACGTGGAGTTCGCACACAAGGTTGAAAAGATCGTCCGTGATGAGGGCGCCATCCCCGCAACCACCGCAATCATCGGCGGCAAGCTGAAGGTCGGTCTGAACGACGAAGAGCTGCTTACCATGTGCAAGGCTGAAAACGTCGGCAAGGTCAGCCGCCGTGACGTAGCTGTCTACCTCGCTACCGGCCAGACCGGCGCAACGACTGTTGCTACAACCATGATCATCGCAAGCCTGGCCGGTATCCGCTTCTTCGCAACCGGCGGCATCGGCGGCGTGCATCGCGGCGCTGAGAAGACGATGGACATCTCCGCCGACCTGCAGGAACTGGCCAATACCCCCGTCTGCGTCATCTGCGCGGGCGCAAAGAGCATTCTCGATCTCGGCCTGACGCTGGAATATCTGGAGACCTACGGCGTTCCGGTTCTGGGCCTGCGCACCGACGAGCTGCCCGCCTTCTACTGCCGCACCTCCGGCTACAAGCTGGACTACAACTGCCAGGATGAAGAAACCGTCGCCAAGATCATGAAGACCAAGTGGGACGTGGGCCTGAAGGGCGGCGCCGTCGTCGGCAACCCCATCCCCGAGCAGTATGCGATGGATCCAGATTACATGAACGGCATCATCGACAAGGCCGTTGCTCAGGCAAATGCCGAGCACATCCATGGCAAGGCCATCACCCCGTTCCTGCTGGCCCATATCAAGGATATGACCGGCGGCAACTCCTTCGCAGCCAACCTGGAACTGGCCTACAACAACGCACACGCCGCGGCAAAGATTGCCTGCGCTTACGCAAAGCTGTAATATTCCGCAAACAAAAATCCCGGAAGGCTCGCCTTCCGGGATTTTTCGTTATTTCTGTTTCAGAATCAATTCCCGAAACTGCCGCAGGGCATAGGTCCGGTTGGGAGAACCAAGGCTCAGGAATGTCGCCTGCCCGGCGTCGAAGCCGCTTCGCACCTGGTGTGTCTCTTCGTTATAATCATACGTCGTGGCAAAGGCGACGGTGATATGCTCAAAGTCCTTCGTCGCCTCCACATCCCAGACACCCGTCGCGATGGCCTGCCCGGCCCAGTCATGGACATAGCCCTCCCAGCGGCCGTTCTTGCGCTCGAGCTGCAATGTCATGTTGTCCTCAAGCCCCGGCACATCCGTAATATAGAATGCGCCCTCAAAGCGGTCGGTGAGCAGCACGCTCCGAATCAGATAGCCCTCGATTTTTACATGGCAGGGATTTTCATAGCTCTCGTCCGAGACGCTGTAGATGACGGCGTCCTCGTCGTAAGAAATGGTCGTCTGTGTCGGAATAAAGAGGAAAATCAGCACATTCAGCGCAACGAGCACCGCCGCAATGGTCAGAAGCGTTCTGCTCCGGTTCTTATCCTTTTCCTGTCCGAGTCTGTCCGGCATAAAAAGCCCTCCTTCGTTTCTTCTCCTGTCATTATACAAGGCGCCTTGCCTTTTGACAACTGCCGCCCAAAGTTCAGAAAAAATTAAGATTTCCCCTCTTGCATCTGCCTTGGCTTCCGGTATAATAAAAAAAGAGGTTACATTTTGGTTACAGCATTTGTGAAGCAACTTTCAGGTAAGGAGGGGTGCCATCGGTCGATTCTTTTTTCAACACAAACAACCACAACCAATGATACAACCAACCCTCAAATATATGAAACGCCTGCGCGGAAATCCTTGTTCCGCGCAGGCGTTTTCTGCACTATTTATGCCCAGAGCTTTTCCGGGTACTTTCCGCTCTCCTTGAGCCGGGCCACCGCCTGCCGGACCATGGGCAGGTCTTCCTTGTAGGTCACACCGTACCATGTTTCCGTGCAGGGCAGTACATACACCTGCGCTCTTCCCTCCTGCAGCTGGTTGTTGACAACGGTTGGGAGGTAAAATTCGCACTTTTCCGGATTGACCGGCAGGTTTTCTTCCAGAAACCGCGGGAATTTGTCCCAGATTTCCTCCAGAACCTGCGGCGTAAAGCCCCAGAAGTTCATCGACACCAGATCGCTTCCGGACAGCGGGAAAAATGTCTCGCCGTCTTCCGTATAGGCAGCGTCGTCTCCGCGCTTGAAGATTTTCGTGCGCTCGGTGATATCGCGCAGCAGCCCGTTTTCCACGTGGCAGATACCGCGCGCGACAGAGCCGAACTCCGTGACGGTATTGCGCAGATGGTAGCCCAGCATCGCGTAGTGATCGGGCGCCTGATTTTCGCTTAAAAAGCGGAACATCGCCTCATACGCCCCGCGGCCGTAAAAGTCGTCGGAGTTGATGACAGCAAACGGCCCGTCGATCACATCCCGGCAGCAGGCCACCGCGTGCGCCGTGCCCCAGGGCTTTTTGCGTCCCGCCGGAACGGCAAAGCCCGCCGGCAGGCAGTCCAGTTCCTGATAGACATAGTCCACATGAAACC
>CAKUCT010000141.1 GCA_934643765.1 uncultured Oscillospiraceae bacterium | reverse complement strand
GTCGCGCGCGGCATGGGCACGTGCTGCGTCTCCGGCTGCGGCGCGATCAAGATGGACGAAGCCAACAAGAAGTTTGAGCTTGCCGGCAAGACCTTCAAGGAAGGCGACTGGATCTCCATCGACGGCTCCACCGGCAACATCTACGGCGAAAAGATCAAGACCGCCGCTGCCGCTATTTCCGGCAACTTTGACCGCCTGATGAACTGGGCGGACAAGTTCCGCAAGCTCGGCGTGCGCACCAACGCAGACACCCCCAACGACGCCGCCCAGGCATTTGCCTTCGGCGCAGAGGGCATCGGCCTTTGCCGTACCGAGCATATGTTCTTTGAAGCAGACCGCATCAAGGCCATGCGTGAGATGATCGTCTCCGAGACCGCCGAGCAGCGCGAAAAGGCGCTTGCCAAGCTCGAGCCGATGCAGCAGGGCGACTTCGAAGCCATCTACGAGGCAATGAAGGGCCGTCCCGTTACCATCCGTCTGCTCGACCCGCCCCTGCACGAGTTCGTCCCGACCGACCCGAAGGACATTGAAGAGCTCTCCAAGGAAATGGGCATGACTGTTGAGCATCTCAACCAGGTCATCTCCGGCCTGCACGAGTTCAACCCCATGATGGGCCATCGCGGCTGCCGTCTGGACGTCACGTTCCCGGAAATCGCCAAGATGCAGACCTCTGCCATCATCAAGGCAGCTCTGGCTGTCCGCAGCCGCAGACCCGCCTGGAAGATCGAGCCGGAAATCATGGTTCCGCTGGTTGGCGAAGAGAAGGAACTTGCGTTTGTCAAGTCCATCATTGACCAGACCGCCAAGAAGCTCATCAAGGAAGCCGGCAGCGACATGCACTACAAGGTCGGCACCATGATCGAGATTCCGCGCGCTGCGCTGACGGCAGACGCCATCGCAAAGCAGGCTGAGTTCTTCTCGTTCGGCACAAACGATCTGACGCAGATGACCTTCGGCTTCTCCCGTGACGACGCCGGCAAGTTCCTCGCGTCCTACTACGATCACAAGATCTACGAGTCCGATCCGTTCTCCAAGATGGATCAGGCCGGCGTTGGCCGCCTCGTCAAGATGGCAGCGGAGCTGGGCCGTCAGACCCGCCCGGACATCAAGCTCGGCATCTGCGGCGAACAGGGCGGCGATCCTTCGACCGTCGAGTTCTGCCACAACATCGGCCTGAGCTACGTCTCCTGCAGCCCGTTCCGTGTTCCGATCGCAAGACTTGCCGCTGCGCAGGCTGCAATCAAGGAAGCTAAGAAATAAGCTTCAGTAAAAAATCCATGATACACATACCCCCAACCGGCAAGCCGGTTGGGGGTTTTGTCGTTTTGATATTGATAATCTTCATTTGCTCTCCATTTTTATGCAGGTTTTGCGTCACCAAAGAAAATTGAATTGGAGAAAATGGAAAAATCACAAAAAATCCAGCAGATTTTTAGAGTTTTAGACAAAGTTGCGCGCACCGCGCAAGAAGCGCTTGACGAAAAGCGACAAATTGGTGTATATATAAAATATATCTAAGATATGTCACAAATATATCCTTCAAAAAGGAGTGATGACATGGCAAAAAATTCTGTGACAGAACAGATCACAAATAGTCTTCGCTGGGAAATCACCAACGGAGCGTATTTGGAAGTTACAACGTTGACAGAAGTAGAAATATCAGAGAAATATGGCGTCAGTAAGACCCCTGCGCGTGAAGCACTCGGTATTCTCTGTTCCGAAGGGCTACTGGAGAAAATCCCGCGCAAGGGCTATCTTATCAAGCGATTTTCCATGGCGGATATTGCAAGTTTGTTTCAATTCAGAAGCATTCTGGAAGTTCAGGGACTGGAGATCAGCAAACATCTTGTCACAAAAGAAGATGTTCAAAAGCTCAAGGAATTTTGCGTTGCCTGTGACGCCATTCCTGCCGAAGAAGCTGCAGCACGCTACGTAGATCTGAACCGGCAGTTTCATGTGATGCTGATTTCACTTGCACGCAATCCTTTTATGACAGCCGCTCTGGCCAATACGATGGATCGGCTGAAGCTGGCGCTCACGGCCGATCAGGCCATCGGTGCGCCGAAACTCAGTGACCACGAAGACATTATTGAGGCGATTGCGTGTGGCGATTATGACCGAGCCAAGCAGATGCTCAGCTATGTCAACGATAAAGTATACAACCGCCTGTCGGTGAATGGTGATCAGTTTTCCAACTTGATGCGCTGAGAAAATCAGGAACTTCGCAGAGGGAACGCGGCCGCGCCTTCAATGGATTTCCTGAATAATAAAACCATATTTTACCTAGGAGGAAGAAAGATGAAAAAGACGATCAAACGTATGCTCGCAACCCTATTTGCCGCCTGCCTGATGCTTGGACTGCTTGCAGGCTGCAACGCACCAACAATACAGGAAGATTCTAGCAACGCCACCAGTAATGCTAGTAGTGGCGATGCAGCAAAAACCTACAGCTTTACGATCGGCACATCTGCTTCCGGCGGCGCGGTTTATGGTGTCGGCGCTGGACTGAGCCAGATTCTCAACGAAAAAATTCCGGGTCTGCAGACCCGCGCCATTGCGACCGGCGGTGCAGTTGACAATGTCGGCTTGATGAGCCGTGGTGAAATTCAGCTTGCCTGCAATGCTTCTGCAGTAAATGGCATGGCATATGCCGGACTGCAGGAGGGCCTTGACGCACAGACCAACCTGCGCGGTATCTGCAGCCTCTATCCTTCTGTGTTCCACCTTGTTGTAACAAAGGCTTCCGGCATCACCAGCATCGAGGATCTGGCCGGCACGCGCGGTGCAGTCGGTCAGAGCGCCAGTGCGACAGATGTCTACACCCAGCAGCTGCTTGGAATTGCCGGTCTGGACTACAAGACCCGAAAAGATATTACCCCGGTCTATGCTGATCCCGCCGAGGCTGCTGAGCAGATCAAGGACGGCCACATCGATTGGGCCCTGCTGCCGCTGGGCGTGCCTGGCAGCGCTGTGACAGATCTTGCTCTGAGCGCCGATATCGACATTATCCCCATTGAAGGTGAATTCCGCGATAAGTTAATTGAGAAATACTCCTACTATGTTCCCTATACCATTCCTGGCGGCACCTATAATGGTTTCGACGAGGATATTGAAACCGTTGCCTGCGTAATTACCTTTGTAGCTGATGAAAGTGTTGATGAGGAGATTGTCTATCAGATGACAAAAACCATCTGGGAGAACCAGGAGGAAGTTCAAAATATCGCAAAGAGCCTCTCCTGGATGAACGTTGAAGATCCTGCGGCCGGTATCGGTGTGCCCCTGCATTCTGGTGCTGAACGTTATTATAAAGAGATCGGTGTAATGAAGTAAAAAATGCTGAACGAGAGGTAACTACAATGAGAAAAATGAAAATGGAATTTCCGGATTTCCAGTCTGAAATGATTATTGAACTGGATGAGCGGAACAAGGAATTGTGCGACGAGGTCTGGAGCGAACTGCCGTTTACCTGCGTGCAAGAGCATGGTATGGTTTCCGGTGACATGATTTACTGCTGGACACCTGTTCTTAGTGTCGCACCGATTCACCATAAGCTGCGTCATACGGAATCGCCCATCGGCGTTGTCAATTACTCACAGGGAACCGGCAACAAAATTATCGTCAAATATGGCGAGTGCAATGAAGATCTTTTTGCGCCTGTTCTTGGACAGGTGCAGGAACAGTTTTTGCCGGAACTCCGGCGGATCGGACGCGAGGTTTGGTTCAACTATTTCAATGATAAGAGAATATATCTTGTCAAGTTTAGCAAGGTGGAGGATTGAATAATGGCAAAATGGGAAGAGTTAAGAGATCAGATCAACGCTGAGACAAAACGAATTTGGCTGCAGGAGCCGGATGAGCTGAAGATTCAGCGCCTCGGTCTGCTGAAAAACGGCGCAGGTGCCTATAAACAGTATTTTGGCACATGGGATTTCACCAACGGTATGATGCGTGATCTTTCCATGTACGTCATGTATCCGATCTTCAAACTGTGGCTGACCGGGAACTACAGTCTCGAGCAGATGAAGGAAATGTATTGCGGCATTATGCCAGTATTTACGGATTACATGCGTTACTCCGGCTATTGGACGCTCGACAAATTCTGCCATGCATTCCGTGATTGCATGCCTGAAATCACCACAACTGAGGATTTCCTGGATCTTTACAAAGCAATGCTCAAATACTGCAACAAGCTTTCTGCTTGGGTCTACCATTATGCCCCTTGGGAAATGGCTGTTTCATTCCGCCAAAAGGACGAGGCATGGGTTAAGGAATGTCAGCGCCTGCTTGATGTGCAGAACTGAGCAAAAGCGGAATGGCTGCTGTTAGGCGCCAAAGCCTGAGGCTCTTATTCTGAGCCGCCTATAGGATGTACTCAGAGGCTTCTGGTATGCTGCCGCACAGTATGTTCCTGTATAGAAAGGAGATTTTAATGGAGGATAAAAAGAAGGGCAACGCCGCACAAGCCGCGGTCGAGGCTGATGAGTTCGCTGGTCGAAAGCGTCAACTCGGGAATTCTTTCTGGGGAATCGTAATCAAAATTGCCGCAATCATCCTTTCCCTGTTCCATCTTTATACGGCAGGTTTTGGCTCGTTGCCGATGATTCAGCAGCGCAGCTTTCATCTGGCATTGGTGCTGTTCCTGGTTTATCTAACATTTCCAGGAAGCAAGCGTTTTTCCCGTAAAAAGATGAATCCGATTGATGCCATACTGGCAGTTGTAGCGTGTGCGTCGAGTTTGTATGTATTTTTTCGCTTTGACATTATCTCAGCTCACGCGGGTATTCTCTCGCAGATGGATCTGGTCGTTGGCGCAATCGTGATTATCGTTGTGCTGGAAGGCGTCCGGCGTGTTTCTGGCAATGTGCTGTTGTGTATGATGATCATCGCACTGCTTTACTGCAAGTTCGGCTACGTTTTTCCAGATTTCTTCCGTCACAATGGCATGACGGTGCGGCGAATCATCCAGTTCATGGTATGGTCTGGCGAGGGCATTTACGGCACAGTGCTTGGTGTTTCTTCTACATACCTGTTTGTATTTGTACTCTTCGGCGCTGTGTTGGATAAGACCGGCCTTGCCCAGGTCATCAACGATCTGGCTCTCGCCGTTGCCGGCGGCCTGCGCGGCGGCCCGGCAAAGGTAGCAATCCTCGCCAGCGGCTGCATGGGAACGAT
>CAKUCT010000140.1 GCA_934643765.1 uncultured Oscillospiraceae bacterium | reverse complement strand
GGAATCGCGTGGATGAAGGCAAAGTCCGCCTCCGCCTGCTCGATGTTCAGCGCCCAGCTGAGATCGCCGAGCAGTACCGTCGTGTCCTCCGGGGAGATGACGCGCAGCCCCTCGCGGAGCTTGTCCATATACCCCTCCCAGCGGCCGCCGAACACATCCATGGGCTTGTCCGCGCCGAGACTCAGGTGCAGATCTCCGATGGCGTACAGACTCATGCGCGCAAAAACTCCGTCACAGTCCGTTCCATGTTTTCCTTCTCGGTCACTTCCGTGAAGCGGACGCGCTTTCCCTCCAGCCCCGCCAGCGGCGCGGGCGCCGTCTTGCCGGTTCTCTCCGCGAGCTGGCGGATGATACCGGTGCCGGGCGCAAGCTCGGTTTCGCCCAGGGCGGAAAGGACGCTGCTGCAGAACTTGAAGGGGCTTGCCGTCGAGACGACCACCAGCGGCGCCTCGCTTCCGGTCTGCGCGCGGTACTCCTCCGCTACCTTCCAGGCGACCGCCGTATGCGTGTCGAGAAGATATCCCTGCACGCCAAAGAGCTTTGCAATGGTCTTTTTCGTCTGCTCATCGTCGCAGAAGCCGCAAGCAAACTCCGCCTGAATCTTTGAGAATGTCTCCGGCGCGACCGTGTAGGTGCCGCGCGCGGCAAGCTCGTTCATATAGCCTTCCACCCGCTCGCCCGGGCCCTCCATCAGGGCCAGCAGCCGCTCCAGGTTCGACGAAATGAGGATATCCATCGACGGCGAAGCCGTCTGATAGAACGGGCGGTTGCGGTCATATGTGCCGGTAGACAGGAAGTCTGTCAGCACGTTGTTCGCGTTCGACGCGCACACAAGCTTTCCCACCGGAAGGCCCATACGCTTTGCGTAGTATCCGGCCAGGATGTTGCCGAAGTTTCCCGTCGGGACGCAGAAATCAATCTTGCCGCCAAGCGCAATTCTGCCCTCGCTCAGAAGGTCGCAGTAGGCCGAAATATAGTAGACCACCTGCGGCAGGACACGGCCCCAGTTGATGGAGTTGGCAGACGACAGGAAGTAGCCGCGCCCGGCCAGTTCCTCGCGGAGCACAGGATCGGAGAAAATCATCTTCACGCCGCTCTGCGCGTCGTCAAAGTTGCCGATAACCGCGCACACGCCAACGTTTTCGCCCTCCTGGCTCACCATCTGCAGCTTCTGGATATCCGACACGCCGCCGTCCGGATAGAACACCAGAATCTTCGTGTGCTCCACATCGCGGAAGCCCTCCAGCGCCGCCTTGCCGGTGTCGCCCGAGGTCGCGACGAGAATGCAGACCGTCTTCTCTTCGCCGGTCTTTTTGAGGCTCGCCGTCAGAAGGTACGGCAGCATCTGCAGCGCCATGTCCTTGAACGCGCACGTCGGGCCGTGCCAGAGTTCCATGATGTACCGGCCCTCGCCCAGGTCTTTGACAGGCGCGGCCTTCGGATCGTCAAATTTGTTCGCCCCATAGGCTTTTTTCGCAAAGCCAAGGAGCTCTTCCTCGGTAAACTCGTCGAGATACAGCTTCATAATCTTCGCTGCCCGCTCCGGATAGGATAGCGCGGAGAGCGCGCGGATATCCTCCAGCGTGATCTGCGGAATCTCTTCCGGCAAAAACAGACCGCCCTCACGGCTCAAGCCCTGGACAATCGCCTGGGCCGCCGTGTAATGAAGCTTCGGATTTCTTGTACTTACATAGTGCATCGTTTCACAACCTTTAACAAAGACTCACTGAATAAATTCTCTATCACCGCTGCCGGAAGCTTTTTCTCTTCCAGCATCCGTTCCAGATTTTCATAGCTGTCAACCCCGGTAAAGCCTGCCGGCAGCACATCGCAGCCGTCTAAATCTCCGCCCAGGGCAATATGTCCGTCTCCCCCGAGCTCCAGGAAATGCTCGATATGGCGCCAGACATCTTCCATCGTGGGCGCTCCCTCGTCTCGTAGGAAATCGCCGTAGAGATTGAGCCCCGCCGTGCCGCCAAGCTGACAGATGGCCCTGAACTGCTCGTCGGTCAGGTTCCGGACATGGCGGCAGACGGCCCTCGCGTTGGAGTGGCTGGCCACAACCGGCTTTTCTGCAATCTCGCAGATGTCCCAGAAGGCCCGCTCTGAGATATGGCTGACATCGATGATGATGCCAAGCTCCTGCGCCCGGCGCACAAACGCCCGGCCCTGGGCCGTCAAGCCTCCGCCGGTCACGATGCTTCCCGTGAGCGCGTTTTCCGCGTTCCATGCGGGCGCGATCATCCGGATGCCCTGCGCATAAGCCTGTTCCAGCTTTCCATGGTCGCAGGAGATGGCCTCCGCGCCCTCAATCGACAAAAACGCGCCGCATTTTCCGTCCCGGATAGCCTGCCTTGCGTCCGCTTCATTTTTGCAGCGCACAATCCTGTCCGCATGCCGGTCCAGTTCGCAGTTAAAATTTGCAAGCGCCGCGCTGTAATGGTCTTCAAAGCTTCCTTCCTTTTGCAGCCACACCGTACAAAACGCGTAGAACTGCACATAGCCCGGCAGCTTTTCCGCCCGCCGCAGCGACACCTGACAGGTATTGTCGAGCAAACTCTCCTGCTTCAGCCACAGCTCCATCGGCGTGTCGCAGTGGCCGTCCACAACCGTGTATTTCATATAAACGCATCCTCAATCTGCCGGATTTTCGGGCGCGTGGTCTGCAGCCCCTCCGGCGCGTATATTTCAATCACATCAAAGCGCGGCTGCAGCGCCGTCTCGTTCTCTTCGAGCCACAGCGCCGCCGTTGCGCGCAGCTTTTCCTGCTTGCGCCGGTCCACAAACTCGCGCGCCGCGCCAAAATAATCCGTCCTGCGGAGTTTGACCTCGGCAAAGACCAGATACGTCCGGTTCTCCGCGATGATATCAATCTCCCCGAAGCGGCAGCGGTAGTTCCGCGCTGTCACCCGGTAGCCGCGCTTTTGCAGGAATTCCGCGGCCAGCGCCTCGCCCCACGGGCCAAGCTGCGTCTTATTCTCCATAGAATTTCTTCAAGAATGTCCGCCGGTGTATGTCGCACGGGCCGTATGCCCGCAGCGCCTCATAGTGCCGCTTCGTGCCGTAGCCCTTGTGCACGGCAAAGCCGTACTGCGGATATTTTTCATCGAGCCGCTCCATCAGCCGGTCTCTTGTGACCTTCGCCAGAATGGACGCCGCCGCAATGGACGCAGACAGGCTGTCTCCCTTGACAATCGTCCGGACCGGCAGGCCGAAGTCCTTCGCCCGGTTGCCGTCGATCAGTGCCAGGTCCGGCCGGATCGTCAACTGGTCGATCGCCCGCTGCATGGCAAGAAACGTCGCCTGCAGGATGTTGATCTCGTCGATCTCCTGCTCGGACGCCATCGCAATGCCATAGCTCACGGCATTTTGCGTAATCACATCAAAAAGCTCGCGCCGCTTTTTATCGGTCAGCTTTTTGGAGTCATTGAGCCCTTCGATCTGCAGATCTGCCGGTAAAATCACCGCCGCCGCGCACACCGGCCCTGCCAGCGGGCCGCGCCCCGCTTCGTCCACCCCGCAGACAGTCTGATACCCCTCTGCAAAGGCGGCGTGCTCATAGAGCCATAAATCCTTCGGTTCTTCTTTCATTGCAGTTCCTCCGGCCGTTCCAGGGTAAACTTCCCCAGCTTGCAGCTTCTGTACTCCTCCAGCAGAACCTTCGCCATGCGCTCGGTATCCACCTCGCCGCCGGAGACGAGAAAGCCGCGCTTGCGGCCCGCGCGCTGCAGAAGCTCCCAGCCGTCGATTTCTTCCGGAATTTCGATCTTATAGCGCTCCGTCAGCGCCCCGGGGTATTCGCGCGCCAGAAGCTCCATCAGATGGCAGCCAAGCGTCTCGGTGTCCAGAATGTCGTCCTTCACCGCGCCCGTATAGGCAAGGCGCATGCCAACCTCCGGGTCCTCAAACTTCGGCCAGAGGATGCCCGGCGTGTCGAGAAGCAGCAGTCCCCCGTCCACATTCACCCACTGCTTGCCGCGCGTGACACCGGGCCGGTTCTCGGCCTTCGCGCCCTTGCGGCCCGCGATCTGGTTGATGAAGGTCGACTTGCCGACGTTCGGAATGCCGACGACCATGAGCTTGAGCGGTCTTCCGACCTGGCCTTTTTCCGCGTAGCGCTGCAGCTTTTCCGCCAGCAGCTGGCGAACCGTGGGCGCAAAGGTGTTGATGCCCCTGCGCGACTTGCAGTCCGTGCGGATGACGGCCATACCCTTTGCCTTAAAATAATCGCTCCACCGCGCGACCAGATTGGCGTCCGCCATGTCGATGCGGTTGAGAATCACCATGCGCGGCTTCTGCCCGCAGATGGCGTCAATATCGGGGTTCCGGCTGGAAATCGGGATGCGCGCGTCCAGAATCTCGCACACCGCGTCGACCAGCTTCAGATCCTCCTCCATCATCCGGCGGGTCTTGGTCATATGACCGGGATACCACTGGATGTTCATGCTGTTTTTCTGTTCGTCCATGTTTATGATACCGCGCCGATGCGGCTGAAGTCCCGGCCACCGACGACGTCTCCCTCTTCATTTGTCTGCCGCCCCGGAATGATCCGCAGCAGCACCCGGCCCAGAATCCGCTCCTCTTCCACGCAGCCAAGCGGCGCGTAGCGGCTGTCGGCGGAGTGGTTTCGGTTGTCGCCCAGGACAAAAATGCTCCCCTCCGGAACCTCCACCGGATAATCGAGCCCAAGGCCCGCTTCAATATAGCTGCGGTAGGTCGGCTCGAACGTATACGGCTCTGAGAGCGCCTCGCCGTCAACGTACACAACGCCTGCGTCAAAATCAATGTCCACTGTCTGCCCGCCGGTTGCGATCACGCGCTTGACAAGGGGCCCGCTGAAGCCGGCCTCCTGCGGCGGGTCGATGACGACAATATCGCCCCGGCTGATGCTGCGGTAGAGGAAATTGCTCTCCAGCACCAGATAGTCCCGGTTCACAAGCGTGGGGTACATGGAGCTTCCGTCCACGCCCACCAGCCGGAAGAAAAACACGAAAATCAGCGTGACCGCCGCCAGAATGTACACCAGATCATGCAGAATTGTAAATGTTTCGTAGCGCTGCTCTTTTGTGTCAGGCTTCGCGGAAATCTGCTCTACGCCATCTGACCGTTCGTCTAAATCCGGCGCCTGCTCTATGGGCTGAGCCTGCTTGTTTTCTTCAAATTCCATGCTTATTACCTCACATGCGTAATCATGGATATTATAC
>CAKUCT010000139.1 GCA_934643765.1 uncultured Oscillospiraceae bacterium | reverse complement strand
TTACAAAAGTCGGCAGCGTGCAGGGCTATGTGATTGAGGACGGACGGCGCGTCGCGATGCCGGGCCGGCTGTACTACCGCGGCATCGACCTCAATGAGATCGTGGAGGCTCACCGCGCCAGCGGCACGTTCGGCTATGAAGAGGTCGCATATCTTCTTCTGATGGGACACCTTCCGACAAAAACGGAGCTGCAGTATTTCAATGAAATCATGACGAGCGCCCGTAAGCTGCCGGAGGGCTTTACCGAGGGCATGATTATGCGCCATCCCAGCCGGGACATCATGAACGATCTGGCAAGAAGCGTTCTGCTGCTGTATTCGTACGACGAGAACCCCGACGACACGTCGATTGAAAACCTGCTGACGCAGTCCATTAAGCTGATCGGCTCGTTCCCGGCGATTGTCGCAAACGCCTACGCCGTCAAACGGCACTTCTTTGACGGAGACTCGCTGCATATCCATTTCCCGCGCGAAAACTTATCCGCGGCAGAAAACTTCCTGCGCATGATCCGGCCTGACAAGAGCTATACGGAAGAAGAGGCGCATTTGCTGGATATGATGATGATGGTGCACGCCGAGCACGGCGGCGGCAATAACTCAACGTTTGTCTGCCGCGCGCTCTCTTCCAGCGGAACCGATACCTACAGCGCCATCGCGGGCGCGGTGGGCTCGCTCAAGGGCCCGCTGCACGGCGGCGCGAACGCAAAGGTCATGCAGATGTTCCATGGCGTGAAGGAGCATGTGAACCCGCACGACGACGGCTCCATCCGCGACTATCTCACAAAGCTTCTCAACAAGGAGGTGGGCGACCGCTCTGGTAAGATCTACGGTCTGGGTCACGCGGTCTATACGCTCTCCGACCCGCGTGCGGTGCTACTGAAAAAATATGCGCGGCATCTGGCCGAGGTCAAGGGCTTCGCGGAGGATTTTGAGCTGCTGCAGAAGGTGGAAGAGCTCGGCGTGGAGCTGCTGCAGGAGCGGCGGCGCAGCGACGATCCCATCTGTGCAAACGTTGACATGTACTCTGGCCTTGTCTACACCATGCTCGGCATTCCGGAGGAGGTCTTCACGCCCCTGTTTGCAACGGCCCGTATCGCCGGTTGGTGCGCCAACCGGATGGAAGAGGTTATTACGTGCAGCCGGATTATGCGTCCTGCGTACCGCGCCGTGACCATTCGGGACCACTATATTCCGATGGACGAGCGCCAGGCGCATCTGGAGCTGTGAAATTCTCTTATAAATGAGGCAAAGAGCATCCGTTTTACGGATGCTCTTTTTTAATGCTGTGCGCGATTTTTCAGGCGGCAGGTATACCAGCTGATCAGAAGCAGGACGAGCGTGATGAGGATGTCCATCGTCCAAACATAGTGCAGCGGCAAGAACGCAGCCAGATGGATAAGCGGCAGGAAGAACAGCTGTGAGGCCATACCGACGGCGTTTATCCAATAGTGCCCGACCAGAAGTTCCTGCACCAGCACGAGCGCCAGCGCCAGAAAATTCGCGGCGTTAAGGCAGAGCACCTGCGAAAGCGCCTTTTTGCCGCCGTCCGCCGTCAGATAGCCGAGAAGGCCCCAGAGAAGAAGCGTCCCGAGCGCAATGAGCATCAAGGGCGGCAGCGTGTCCATGTGCCGCAGCAGATAGAGGTGCTCCAAATAGCCGATGCCCAGTGGCACAAAGCCGAGCACGACACGAAGCAGTCTTTTCACATCCGTTCCTCCTTCCAACTTTGCAAAAATCGCCCGGCAAAAGCCGGGCGATTTCCTGTTTCCTTGCGATGATTCTCTATTTCTGCAATCAGCCAGCCATGTTCATGAAGACCTGCGCGACCATGGCTCTGGTAGCGGTACCTGCGGGGTTGAACGCGCCATTCGCGCCGGAGAGGTACTTGGCCTCGGTGCAGTACTTGACGCCCTCAAGGGCCCAGTCTGCGATAGCAGTCAAGTCGGTGTAGGTCAGCTCTGTGGCCGCGGCGTCCTTGGCCTTGCCGTTCACCTTATCGTAGCCATAGAGAACCTTTGCCATTTCCTGACGGGTGATGGCCTTGTTGGGCGCGAACGTGCCGTCTGCGTAGCCGCCGACGATTTCATTCTCTGCCGCCCAGACGACGGCCGGTGCGTACCAGCTATCTTCCTCGCAGTCGGAGAACTTGGAGGAGACCTTGGTGGTGACAGCGGGGGAACCGGCCTGACGATAGAGAATTGTGACCAGCATGCCGCGCGTCAGAGCGCTGTTCGGCGCGAAGCCGGAGCCGACGCCGTTCATCAGACCGTTGTCAAGCGCATATTTGACAGCCTTCAGATACCAGTCGCTGGCCTTCACATCGGAGTAGATGGTGATGCGGCCTGCGGGCTTGGCGTAGTCTTCGCCAATGGTACCGCCGAGCTTGGTCTCGATGTAGGAAAGGACAGTCTGTGCGTCGGTCATCGTGGCGTCGCCGGCCTTGAGAACCTTGGAGTCCTTGAACATCGTGAAGCCGTCGCCGCAGTAGGTGATGGTGTAGTCGATGCCGCCGAGGGTGTATGTCTTCTTCAGATCGAGCGGCTGATACAGGCCGGTCTTCTTGTCCAGAACCTGCACGTTGCAGACGCGGTAGTCGCCCGCGACCTTGACGAACTCGCCCTTGTCGTTGGTCTCAACCGAGGACGGAACGCCGGCAAGAATGGTGTACTTCAGACCCGAAACGCTGAGGAAGCCGCCGGATTCCTTCGGATACTTCATTGCACCCATCTCGAGCATATCGAGAACGGTCTGGCCGGTCACTTCCATCTTGCAGGGGAGGTTGCCCCACGGGAAGACGGAGAGCATATCGTTGAGGGTGATGTCGCCCTTATGGATGGGCTTGCGCAGGCCGCCGCCGTTCATGATGCCGATGTCGGCGTCCATCATGACGCGGAAGGCGTCCGCCGCGAGATCGCCGAGCGCGGTCTCCGTGTTGCGGACAAGGCGCTTATCGCCATTGTGGTCGGGCAGCTCCACATCGCTCTTGGCGACGACCTTGGAGACGCTGTCCTTGAAGGAGTTCAGGATGTTCTGAACGTACGCGTCGACGGTTTCGTCCTTCACGGTAACATCCTTGGCGGCAACGAGCTCAGAGGTGATCGTGCCGTCTTCCTTGATGGTGAGCTTACCGATGGTGGCGAGCTTACCGTCTGCCTGACCGGCCTCGGCGAGGATGATCTCCTTGCCGTCCTTGTTGGCGACCTTCATGGTGAGGGTCTCGTGGTCATGGCCGTCGAGCATAGCGTCGATGCCTGTAGTATTGGCAATGACCGCCTTGGACGTCCAGATGTCGGTGATGCCTTCATTGCCGAGGTGGGCAAGGGCGATGACATAGTCGGCGCCGGCCTTCTTGACCTCGTCGACGGTGTCCTGCACGGCCTTATACAGCGCCGAACCGTCATCGTCTTCGCAGAAGGAATAAATGTAGTTGCCGTTTTCGTCCTGGAAGTATGCGGGGGTGGACTTGGAGAAGGACTCCGGCGTGGCAATGCCGATGTAAGCGACCTTCGTTCCGCCGTAATCGACGATCTCGTACGGCTTGTAGGTGATGTCGGTCTTGCCGGTGCCGAGGAATTTGAAGTTGCAGGCGAGGTATTCGTACTTGGCCTGCTTCGTCAGCTTGGCAAGCTGCGGGAGCTTGTAGTCGAACTCATGGTTGCCGAAGGCCGCAAAATCGTAGCCGGTCTCGTTCATGATGTCGACGATGTAAGCGCCGGCAGAAAGGGTGCCGACAGTCTCGCCCTGAATCGCGTCGCCGCAGTCGACAAGCGCGACATAGTTGTGGGTCTTCAGCATTTCGGCCTTGTAGGCGGCAACGCCCGCGTAGCCCATGCCATCGGTTACGCCGCAGTGAACGTCGTCGGTGTGCAGGATGACAATGTCGTCGGATTTGGTGTCTGCCGCAAAAGCCATCGTAGCAAGACCGAGAATCATGCAGAGGCACAGCAGAACAGCAACAAGTTTCTTCATAGTATCCTCCTTTTCGTATCTTCCGCATCTGCGGAAGTCTATACCTGCATCATACAACAAAAGCTGAAAAACAGCAATAGGCAGAAAAGGAAAAAATGCCGCATTTTTTCGTGAATTCAAACAAAAAGAAGATGCTTGCCAGAAAGTCTGGCAGCATCTTCTACAAAAAACGTGCGGATTTTACAGACCTGACAGAGATTTTACAAACGGAATCCTGAAAAAAGAGGCGTATAAAATCAAACCTTCTGCGATATATGCGCCTCTTTTTCGCAGAACGCGCGGCCGGATTTCAGGCAGCTTTTCATATAACGGAAGGTCTCATCCTCACCGTGTTCTTTTAAAAAAGTCAGCAGGAACCGAAGCTCCCGGATGGTATCCGGGTGGATCAGGCGCGCCTCGTTGGAGCGGTCAAAGTAGGCAAGGGCAGATGCGTCCGTATAGGCGCTGCCCTGATAGGTTTTGCAGGCGGCAATGCGGTCGGCGATCATCTCCGCCAGGTATTTTTGCGGCATGGGAACCGGCGCGTAGCAGTGTGTCTTAAGATTCAGATCGGTCCAATATTCCCAGTGGTGCCGGTTGCGGCCCTTGTGGTGCATCCACGCTTCGCTCCAGCCCTTTGCTTCTCGCTCGGCGGTGTTGGGGCTGCGCGTGCCCTGATAGTATTTGACGCCCGTCCAGAACTCGACTGGGGAGTATTTTGAAAGATCGTGCGTAAGCCCCTGCCAGTAGAGCCCCATGCGGAAGCAGCCCTGCCGGACGAGCTTTCTGTGGCGGTTGATGGTATGAAAATGTCCCCAAAAGTTTCCCATGGTGCGCCTCTTTCGTGTGTGTTGCGTTTGAATACTTCAAGTATACCGCCAAAGCGTCCAAATTGCAAGCCGGGCCTACGCGCGCCAGGTACTGCCCTGGATTAACCCATCGGCCGCAAAGCGTCTGGAAATTTCATTTAAGACGCGCTTTTTATCTGCGCTCCACTGGGGCGCAAGCAGATCGCGCTTGGCCCCGTCGCCGGTCAGACGGTGGATGACGACTTCGGGCGGCAGCGCAGAAAGACAGCGCTCGAGAAGGGAAATGTACTCGTCAAGCGCCAGCGTCCGGATGCGCCCGGCTTCATATGCAGCCGCAAGATCGGTCCCGCGCAGCACATGCAGCAGGTGCAGCTTCACGCCGTCAACTTTCGCCATGCCAAGATAGCGCGCAGTCTCTGCCATCATCTCCGGCGTCTCGCCGGGCAGGCCCAGAAT
>CAKUCT010000138.1 GCA_934643765.1 uncultured Oscillospiraceae bacterium | reverse complement strand
ATCGGTCTGAACCTGTCGTCCTCCGCCATCAACAACTGCGCGCAGAACTGGTGGATTGCGATGGTCGCCATCGTCATTATCATCGCCGCCAACATCTGGGGCAAGGGCATGATCAAGATCATCCCGATTCTGCTCGGCGTCGTCGGCTCCTACGTCATCGCGGTCATCGCTGACCCGTCCGTCCGCGAAAACCTCGTCAACAACGTTGCAAACGCCAAGTGGTTCGCGCTTCCGATCTACAAGGACGAGACTGTGTTCGGTCTGTTCATGAACGGCAACGTCGACTCCCACCTGCTTCTGACCTCGGTCATCACGATTGTCCCGCTGAGCCTTGCGACCATGGTCGAGCATATCGGCGATATCTCCGCAATCTCCTCCACCTGCAACCGCAACTACATTGAAAACCCGGGTCTGCACCGCACGCTCATGGGCGACGGTCTGGCAACGACGCTTGCCGCGCTCTTCGGCGCACCGGCCAACACCACCTACGGCGAAAATACCGGCGTGCTTGCCCTCAGCAAGATCTACGACCCGCGCGTCATCCGCATCGCGGCAATCCTTGCCATGTGCTTCTCCTTCAGCCCGAAGTTCGCGGCCATCATCTCCTCCATGCCCGGCGGCACCATCGGCGGCGTCAGCCTGGTCCTCTACGGTATGATCTCGGCAGTCGGCGTCAGAAACGTCGTCGAGAACAAGGTCGACTTCACGAAGTCCAGAAACGTTCTGGTCGCGGCTCTGATTCTGGTCCTCTCGATCGGCATCAGCTACTCCTCCGCAGGCTCCCTGGCGCTCGGTCCCATCAGCCTGTCGGGTCTGGCAGTCGGCTCCATCGTCGGCATCGTCCTCAACGCCATCATGCCCGGCAAGGACTATGTCTACGGCGAAGACAAGCAGGGCGACGAGTCCGTCAACTTCATCGTCCAGTAATTAACAAAACGCGAAATACCCCAAGCGCCCGGCCTCCGGCCGGGCGCTTTTTTTGGTGCGCACTTAAAAGGAAAGCGCAGCAGTCAGAAGAGGCTCGTTTTCCGCCAGCAGCGCGGGAAGCTGCGAGATAGGGATCGGGTTTTCTCCGAGCCCTGCCTCAATGGTAAAGCCCGGGCGGTGAAAGCGCTGCAGGAACCAGTCCTTGAAGCCTGCGTTGCTCGATTCCGGCGGAACATCCTCGATTGCGTAGCCGGATGCGCCTGCAAACAACTGCGCCAGCGCCGGAGCGCCCGGCGGGACAATGTCCCGGTAGCCGGGGTAGATGACGCGGCCCTGCGTGTGATAGGCCAGCAGGATGTCCGGCCGGATGCAGGCCGTGTAGGCGGCCAGCGCCGCCGTTTCGCGCTGGTCCAGCGGGCGCTCGCCCGGAAAATCGCGCGGCGCGGGCCGGTCGAAGCCGGATGCGGCCTTGATGCGCCGGGCCTCTTCCCAGGAGGCCGGATAATTGAGGTTCAGATCCACGCCCTGCAGATTTGCCTTCCAGCCGGACGGAAAATCGATGGCCGGGAAGTTTTCTGCGATGGCCGCGGCAGACTGATATTCTGCAGATGCGGGCGCGATTTCGCCCGCGACCAGATCTGCCCCGTCCGGATTCACAAGCGGAACGCAGTAGAGCATGGCGTTATGATAGAGCGAAAGCGCGGATTTTCCGCCGAACGTGCCGCCGCAGCGCACGGCCCGGCAATAGCGCAGCAGAAGCTCCCACAGAAGCGTCCCCGTGATCGATTCATTGGCATGGTGCGTGCCGGTCAAAAGAACCTTGGTGCAGCCGCAGCCGAGCTGTACGGCAATGACGCTTCGGCCGCCGGCCGTTCGGGTGAGCGTTTTGATATAGACAAACGGATACTGCCGCCGCAGCATCCTGAGGTACTGTTCTTGGAGCCCGGATGTCATCGCCCCGGGCGACGCAATACAAAACAAAACATCGCCTCCATCATCAGTCTATGATGGAGGCGATGCGTTTAGAAGCGTCAGATGCAAAAAGTCAGTTCTGTTCAAAAATGGCCCGGACTGCGCGGTAGGTCATATAGCAGTCATACTTCGATACGACCTCAAACGGTGCATGCATCGAAAGCACGGGGACGCCTGCATCCAGCGTATCAATGTTGCGCTTGGCCATATATTTTGCGACCGTTCCGCCGCCGCCGGCGTCAGTCTTGCCGAGCTCGCACATCTGCCAGGCAATTTCGTTGTTGTTGAGCAGCTTGCGGATTTTGCCGACCACCTCGCTGGAGGCATCGGACGCGCCGGATTTGCCGCCGGAGCCGGTGTATTTGCAAAGGCCGACACCATAATTGAGATAGGCGGCGTTTCTGCGCTCAAAGACCTCGGGGAAGCCCGGGTCAAAGGCGGCGCAGACGTCTGCGGACAGGCAGAAGGAGTTGGCAAGGCAGGTGCGAAGGTCGGTCCCCTGCGCGCGGCACAGGCACTCCATAAAATACTCAAAGGCTTCGCCCTGCATGCCGGACACACCCTCGGAGCCGATCTCTTCCTTGTCGGCGAAGATGCACACGGCCGTCTTCTTCGGGGCCTTCGCGTCAAAGAGCGCGGCAAGCTCCGCGTAGGCGCAGACTCTGTCGTCGTGGCCATAGGCGCCGATCATGCTGCGGTCGAGACCAATGTCGCGCGCATTCGCGGCCGGGACGGCTTCAAGCTCCGCCGAAATAAAATCTTCTTCCACGATGCCGTATTTTTCGTTCAGAATCCGCAGAACGGCCAACTTGACGCGGTCCTTGCCGTCGTCGTCCGCTTCCGGGCGGCTGCCGAGCAGGATGTTCAGACTCTCGGACGGGATGGCCTCGTTGAGGGGCTTTCTGCCCTGCTCGCGGCCCAGATGCGGCAGAAGATCGGTGATGACGAGCTGCGGGTCGGCAGGGTCATTGCCGATGGTCACATAGACCTCGCTTCCGTCGCGGCGGACGACTTTGCCATGCAGCTCCAGCGGAACCGTCACCCACTGGTACTTGCGGATGCCGCCGTAGTGGTGGGTCTTGAGATAGGCAAGCTCGGAATCCTCATACAGGGGATTCGGCTTGATATCGAGCCGGGGCGCGTCGGTGTGGGCCGCGCCGATGTTTGCGCCGTGCGACAGATCCTCTTCGCCGATCACGGCCAGCATGATGGCCTTGCCGCGGTTGTTCCAGTAAAATTTATCGCCGGGCTTTGCGGTCATGCCGGGATGGTACTCGACAAAGCCGCGCAGTTCTGCCTCACGGATGGCCGTAAAGACGCATTCGCGCTCGGTCTTGGAGGCGTCCAGGAACTTTTTGTAGGCATCACAATATGCGTTCATTTCCTGCTCTGCGTCCGCGCTCAGGCGGTCAAAGCCATTTTTGGGTTTATAGAGAAGCTGCTCTTTTTGCTCTTTGGTCATAGGGGTTCCTCCTTTGTAATCTGATCCAGAAAGCGGGCGGCTGCCTGCCGGAAGGCTTCCTGGGTGGTGTCGTTTGTCAGAAGACAGGCGCAGTGCGCCCGGTAAAAGCTGTCTGGCTTCTGCGCGTCGATTCTGGCCTGCGCGGCCTCGCGCGAGAGCCGGTCGCGCGCCATGATGCGCGCCAGGCGAACGTCTTTCGGCGCAAGTACGCCGACAACTACATCACAGCCGGCGGCCATGCCGGACTCGATGAGGTTGATGGCGTCGATGGCAAAAAGCGACGCGCCGCTTTGCACGGCCTGCGCCTTTTGCCGGCTGACCGCGTTTCCTACGTGGAAAAAAACAATCTCGTTGAGCAGGGCCAGCTGTTGCGCATCGGAAAACACACAGGCGGCGAGCTTCGGCCGGTTGAGCGAGCCGTCCGCAAGAAAAATGTCTCCGAAATGTTCTGTCAGCGCGCCGCGCAGACCGGCGTCGGTCTTTAAAAGTTCGTAATACAGCGCGTCGCAATCTACAACCGTGCCGCCGCGCGCGGCGATCTCCCGCAGAAGCGTCGTCTTACCGCAGCCGGTGGGGCCGGTGATGCCGATCGTCAGCATACTCAGACCTCGACGACATGGAACCCGGCGGCCTTTTTCAGCCGGTTTCCAATGGCAAGGCCGAGACCCGCCGCGTCCGGGCACTGGGCATAGATCTCTGTGACGGCCTCGTGGTCAAACTCCCGCAGGGCGTCAAAGACCCGGCGGGCTTGCTCTGCTTTATCGCCCGCGGGGCCAAGATCGTGGATGATATGGCCGGGATAAAGGCCGGTGAACTCCGAAAAGCAGATCACGCCCGCGCCGTCCGGCAGGTGCGACTGGATGTACTGCGCACTTTTCTCCGGCTCGCCCGTGAAGACGGTGACAGGCGCTTTGGGCGCGTAGTGGCGGTATTTCATGCCGGGAGCCTTGGGCTTTTCGCCGTCTTTGAGCAGGCTCACGACCGCCTTGTCAACGGCCACCTCGCCGAGCACCTCTTCCAGCGCCTCCAGCGGCAGTCCACCCGGGCGAAGAAGCCGCGGCGGCTGACAGGTCAGATCGATGATTGTCGACTCCACGCCGACGCTGCAGGGCCCGCCGTCAAAAATTGCGTCAATTTTGCCATCCATATCCTCGCGCATGTCGTCCGCGCACGTGGGGCTTGGCCTGCCGGAGGTGTTGCCGGAGGGCGCTGCAATGGGAACATCCGCTTCACGGATGATGGCGAGCGTCACCGGATGGTTCGGGCAGCGCACACCGACGGTCTCCAGGCCGCCCGTTGTGCGCAGCGGCACGATGGGCTTTCGCGGCAGGATCATGGTAAGAGGCCCAGGCCAGAACCGTTCTGCCAGCCGGTAGGCGCTCTCGGGCACATTTTCACAGTAGCGCTCCAGCCACGAGCTGTCCGGTACGTGAATAATCAGAGGGTTATCCTGCGGGCGGCCCTTGGCTTCAAAAATATGCAGCACGGCCTCTTCGTCCAGTGCGTTTGCGCCGAGCCCATAGACCGTTTCTGTCGGAATGCCGAGCAGACCGCCGGATATAATAATGTCTGCCGCCCGCCGGATATTTTCCGGCGTCAGCGCATGAAAATAAATGGTATGCAAATGAATTCCTTCTTTTGTTGGAAAATATTTAATCTTCGCTCTGGCTTGATTGCAGCTTCTGCGCCTGATCGGCGGTCACCAGCGCGTCAATCAGCTCGTCGAGATTGCCGTCCATGATCGAGTCGATCTTATAGAGCGTCAGCCCGATGCGGTGGTCGGTGACGCGCCCCTGCGGGAAGTTATAGGTGCGGATGCGCTCGTTGCGCATTCCGGTGCCGACCTGACTGCGGCGC
>CAKUCT010000137.1 GCA_934643765.1 uncultured Oscillospiraceae bacterium | reverse complement strand
ACTCTACGACGCGCTGCTGGAGGCAAAGAAAACACTCAAAGGATAAAAAACGCCCCCATTCCCATACGGGAATGGGGGTTGCTTTTTGAAATGTTTTAGGCAGCGCTCTGGATATAGCCCTGTCCAGCCGCCTCCAGATACCAGACCGTCTGGCCCAGCGCAAAGACATCGGAGAGATTGAACTTCTCTGCCTCGCGGATCGTCTGCCCGACGCTGACGCGCAGCGGGCTGACGGACGTGACTGTCCCTTCCTGGCAGGTGTTAACCAGCACCGTGTCAAACTTCAGATCGCCGTCATGGTCAATGACCGTGATCCGCGCGCCGGTTCTTGTCACAACGTCGCTTCCGGCTTCATTGAAATTATAGTAATATGCCGCGTCTGCGTCCATGCCGAATGCACCGCTTGAGAGCATGCTGCTCAGTTCCGCCGCGCTTGCAAGCGTATAGCTCAGCTCGCCGGAAACCGCGCACGGCATACCGACCACGCGTCCGTCCTTCACATAGATATCCACATTGCGCCCGAGCAGACTCAGATCAGACGACACGGCAAATTCCTTGTGTCCTGCAAGCTTTGTCACACCCTGCGCAAGCTTTCCGTCGTAGGTCGTCAGATCTGCATATTCGTTTCCGGTCAGCACCCCTGTATAGCGTGTCAGACCGTAGCGTACCTCCAGATAGGACTTCGGGTTCATCAGATCATCGAGCACATAACGCATCAGCCCCTCAGCCTCCGGGTCTGCAATCGCCGGGCAGCGCATCGCGTTATAGATCAGTAAACACGCGTTGTCCCGCGTCACCGGCTGACGCACCTGCGCGCTCAGTCCGGCGTAAATACCCATCTGCTGCGCGTCCGCGTTGACATTCTCTGCCCAGGCCGCGCCGGAGTAGCGCGCCGGGTCCTGGCCAAGAATGACCAGCAGCATCTTTGCAAGCTCCTGCGCCGTCACATCATCTTTCGGCCGGAAGCTTCCCGCTCCGTCGCCGCCGATGATGCCCTGCCCGGCGCAATAGCTGATATAGTTCAATGCCCAGGAGTTCTGCGCGTCATAGAAATAGATATCTGCCGGCGGCTCCGGGTTTTCTGTGCACAAGATGGCGACAAGCTTTGCAACCTCTTCGCGTGTAATGGTTTTCTCCGGCCGGAAGGTTCCGTCCGTATAGCCGGAAATTAGGCCCAGGTCCACCAGCATCTGCACCGCGCCGGTGTTCCGGATCTGTCCCTGATCGGTAAAGCCCGCTCCGCCGCTTTCCGCTGCCGCGGCAGGCAGGGCCAGGCAGAGCAGCATGCAAACGCAGAGAAACAGGCAAGCGGTTCGTTTTTTCATACTCCGCCTCCTTATAATATTCTGGTTTTAGTATAGACGCTGCACGCTTTGTTTGCAAGCGTCCGGCCGCATCTGTAATATAACTGTAATGATTGCCCGGCTTTTCCACAAAAATTACACAAACCCAGAACTACTGACAAAAAGAAGGCGCTCTGACTGCGCGCATAAATTTTGCGTGCATCGCAAAAACAGCCGGACGCATTTTGCGTCCGGCTGGCGTTTCTTATTTTACTTCAATGACCGTATACTCGTCCGTTCCGAGACCGATCTTCTTGCCGTGTTCAATCGCCGCGTGCCAGCAGGTATTCGGGTGCATTGCGTGCAGATGATCGTGATCATGCGGATCGCCGTGCTCGGCCAGGCGGCTGCCCGGGAGCACCGGCTGGCGATTGACCGCCTCCGCGCAGGCCAGATCCAGCGCCACCGGGTCAAAGGATGCAAACATGCCCACATCCGGCACCATCGGCACATCGTTCTCCGCATGGCAGTCGCAGTCCGGCGAAACATCGCGGACAATCGAAATGTGGAAGCCGGGCCTGCCGTCAAGAATCGCCTTCGTATACTCGGCAATCTTATAGTTCAGAACCTCTTCGCTCTCATCAAATTTCGGCGTAATCGCATCCTTGGGACAGATGGCGATGCAGCGGCCGCAGCCGACGCACTTGTCGTGGTCAATGGTGCACTTCTTATTTGTTACCACCGGTGCGCCATGCGCGCAGATCTTGCTGCACTGGCCGCAGCCGATGCAGTTTTCTGTCTCCACATACGGCTTTCCCTGCGCGTGCATCTCCATCTTACCGGCGCGCGAGCCGCCGCCCATGCCGATGTTCTTCAGCGTGCCGCCGAAGCCCGCTTCCTCGTGGCCCTTGAAATGCGTCAGCGAAATGATAATGTCCGCGTCCATCAGCGCCCGGCCGATCTTCGCGTTTTTCACATACTCGCCGCCGGCAACCGGCACTTCAATATCGTCCGAACCCTTCAGACCATCCGCGATAATCACATGACATCCGGTAGAGAATGGGGAGAAGCCGTTCAGATACGCCGCATCCATATGTTCCAGCGCATTTTTCCGGCTGCCGACATACAGTGTGTTGCAGTCCGTCAGAAACGGGCGGCCGCCGCGGGCTTTCACAAAATCCGCCACAGTTTTTGCATAGTTCGGCCGAAGGTAGGCAAGATTTCCAACCTCGCCGAAGTGCAGCTTGATGGCGACAATCTTGCCGTCAAAGTCAATGTTTCCCATGCCCGCCGCCAGCATCAGCTTTTCCAGCTTCTGCTGCTGGTTCATACCGGGGTGGCAGCGGAAATTGGTAAAATATACCTTAGCTTGTTCCATAGGTTCCTCCTGTATCCTTTGTAGTGTAATCTTCTGGTTTTTTAGTATATCTTCTTTTTCGCATTTGTCAATCCGCGTCCGGCTTCAGTTTTCTCTTTTTTCAATTACTCCTGATTGATTTGAAACTCAGCATTCAACAAACTGAAATTTGCAGCAAACGGCCGCATAAAGTTCCAATACCCGATGCCGCGCAAACCGTACTCCTCAATCAGCCGGAACTTTGCCGCGCTGCTTCTGGCGTCCTCAAACCAGACCTCGTGCACCGCGCCGTCCATTCCCGTATAGGTAAACCACGGCGTCTGAGACGTCTCATCATATAAGATCTCGCTTCCGGTGTCAAAGGCCAGCTGCGGCGCGGTCTCGTTGCCGATGACCGTCGCACGGGTCAGCCCCGCTTCATACGGAAGCGTCCAGTCGTAAGCGTAATTCGGAAACCCGAGCAGAATCTTCTCCGCCGGAATCCGTCCCAACGCATACTCCACCACACGCCGTACCGCGTTCACCGGGGCCACCGCCATCGGCGGGCCATAGGTATAGCCCCATTCATATGTCATCAGCAGCACCTGATCCACGGCCTGCCCAACTCGGGCATAATCATGCCCCTCGTAGAGAACCCCCGGCTGATCGTCCGATGTCTTTGGTGCCAGCGCCGCCATCAAAAATCCGCCCGCAGCATGAACAGACGATGACAGCTCGTTTAAAAACGCCGCATATGGCTCTGCCAGCGCACGGCCCAAAAATTCAAAATCCACGTCCACGCCCGCAAACCCCTTTTCCTGCATGATGCGCACCGTGTTGGCAATCAGCCGCTCGCGCGCCTGCGCATTTTCCAGCATCTGTCCTGCCCGCTGGGCAGAAAAGTTTCCCTGCTCTGTCAGCGTGGATAAATGCAGAAGCGTCTGCACGCCAAACGTCTTTGCCAGCGCCAGCATAGCCGCATCGTCCGGTTCAACCAGTTCCCCCTGCTCTGTAAAGCCGTAAGTAAACGGCGCAAGATACCCCGCGTACGGTAAAATTCCGCGCAGCACCCCTTCATTGACCCACGGATAGGCATACCCCATCGTCTCAATTTCCCGGCCCGGGCGCTCTTCCAGCGCTGTGACAAGAACCTGTCCCGGATACAGCCGCTCCTGCGCCGCCAGATTCGGATTGAGCCGGTAGAGCTCGTTTTTTCCGAGAGAAAACCGCTGAGAAATCTGAAAAACTGTATCGCCGGGCTGCACGGTATAGAGCGCCGCCGGCTTCAAAATCAGCAGACTTTGTCCCACGGCCAGCCGGTACGGCTCGCTCAGCCCATTGAACCGCGCCAGAAGCCCCGGCGAAACGCCATATTCCCGCCCGATGAACCAGAGCGTCTGCCCCGGCTTTACCACATGAATCTGCATAACATCACCTCGCAGCATTGTATGCTGCAAGGCTCGCCCGCAAACCAGTGTTCTTCTTTTCTGCTCCTCTCAAAACCAGCATTCAAAACAGCACGTCCCCGACTGCAAACCACGCAATCGGGGACGTGCTGTAATTTTTCTTTTACGCCTGCTTTTCCTTTACCGCAATCCAGATTTCACACTGATAATTCGGATCTTCGGTATTCTGGGACGAATAGACCTCAAACTCAACATTTTCCGCGTATTCATACTGCTCACTCTGCGGGAAGAACTCGGTCACAATCCGGTTGTAGGTCTCGATGAACGCATCCGGCATTTTCCCCTTGCTGGTAAATACCGCATATGTGCCGGCCGGAATGGTCAGAATTTCAAAATCATCGTCAACGGCTCTTCCGTCATACTCCATGCCAATGCCATAGGGGAACTGCTTTGCGTCAAGCTCCGCGGAAAAGCAGATTCCAAGCAGACCCCTCATACCGGGATTTTCCGGCATATAGGAAACCAGTCTTTTGATTGTCCCGTCCATACCAAACGCGCGCCACATTTCGGTAATTTCCCGCGTTGCTGTTCCGGACTGCGGCTTTTCAACGCGCTTACGCTTGCAAACGACCTGAAACGCATCGCGTTTTTCAATTCTGTACTCCATCTTTCTGCCTCCTGTTAAAGTTAATTTTACAGACAGGGGCGTGAAAATTTTCCCTTTGCCGCCGTGTTTTGCTTCGCTCGGCGAAATGCCATGGAACCGGGTAAAGGCGCGGGAAAAGCTCTCCGGCGTATCATAGCTGTACTTCAGGGCGATGTCGATGATCTTTGCATTGCCCTTTGACAGCTCTTCTCCCGCAAGTGAAAGCCTGCGCATCCGGATATAATCCCCCAGCGAGTATCCGCACAGGATACTGAATACCCGCTGAAAATGAAATGAAGACGAGTAAGCCTGCTTTGCTACCTCTTCAAAATCCATTTCCTCCGTAATATTTGCTTCCACATAATCAATCGCTCTCTGAATACCCTGAATCCAGTTCATTGCTTCACGTCCCTTCTGTGTGAACAGTCTAGCAGAAATTAAGCGCTATTTCTTGATTTTGCGTGCTCTATAGTGTCAGCTGAAGCCAGACAAAAGCTCCGCACCACGTATTTTTCCGTGATGGGAGCTTTCTCTTTCAAACAAATTGCTTTCTTACTGTATAGGCAAGCTGAGACTACAT
>CAKUCT010000136.1 GCA_934643765.1 uncultured Oscillospiraceae bacterium | reverse complement strand
TGTACGGGGAGAAGTCGAAGCCTTCCGTGAAGACCTTGCCGAAGGCCTGTGCGCCGAACTCCTTGAATGCGCCAAAGAAGTCGGAGGTCAGGTTGGGAGCGACAGCCGTAGCATAGAAATCGGGAACGGTGATGAGGCCGATCACATAATAGGCAACTGCGCCGCCGAGCATGCCCCACAGAACCGCGCCCTTGACCTTTTTCTTGGACATGGCGCCGATGGCGAAGACGGCGATGATCGTCAGCAGCATCGGGAAGATGGAGGCCCAGGTCGCCGTGCCGGAGAAGACGTTGAAGGAAGCGAGGTTGACAAGCGTTGCGCCGTCGTCAACGACGATGCCCGCGTTCTGCAGGCCGATGAAGGCGATGAACAGGCCGATGCCGGCGGAGATGGCCGTCTTGACGGCTGCCGGGATGGCGTCGAAGATCATCTTGCGCAGGCCGGTGACGGTCAGCAGGACGAAGACGATGCCGTCAACGAGGACGAGCACGAGGCCGTTTGCGTAGCTCAGGCCGAAGGTGAAACAGACGGTGTAGACAAAGAACGCATTCAGGCCCATGCCGGAAGCCTGCGCCAGGGGAAGATTGGAGAGCAGGCCGATGAGAACCGTGCCGATGACAGCGGAGATCGCCGTTGCGATGTAGACCGCGCCGTAGCTGACGGTGCCGAGGCTTGCAAACATGCCGGCGTTGACCATCAGAATGTAGGCCATCGCCATGAAGGTGGTGATACCGGCCATAATTTCCGTGCGGACGGTCGTACCGTGTTCCTTCAGTTTAAAGCGCTTTTCCATGAAGAAAATCCTTCCTTTCTTTCACATGGCCGAAGCCCCGTGCTCCGGCTCCTTGTGTCTCTATTATAGGAAAGAACACGGGAAAACTCAAGCTGACGGAAGGGGACGGAATCAACAAAAAACTAACAATCTTTTTGCACACCTAAACAATTTTCTGCGTTTTGTTCGTGATTATAAATAAGCGTACGATATTGGCGAAAAACTGACAAATTTTCAGGGATTGCGACGAAAAGCCGAACGTTTGGCCGGACGGAAGGAATTGACTTTCCTCCGCCGGTTGCATATAATGGACTGGCAGAGATTATAAAAATGCGAGGAGAGATACGCATGACATACCCGATGACGATTGCAGGCGTCAAACGTGAGCTGCCGCTCTGTAAGGTGGCAGATGACTTCTACATCGGCGCATTCATTATGTTCGGCGACGCGGAAATTACCGTGGCCTGCGCGAAAGAGCTGCTGGCAAGAGCACCGAAGGACTATGATTACCTTCTGACGGCGGAGGCCAAGAGCATTCCGCTGATCCACGAGATGGCCCGGCAGTCCGGCGCGAGCACCTATTTTGTCGCGCGCAAGGGCATGAAGGTCTATCTGACAAATCCCATCCATGTGCAGGTCCGTTCGATCACGACCCAGCACGAGCAGGAGCTCTATCTGTCCGGCGAGGACGCGGCCAAGATGAAGGGCAAGAAGATTCTGATTGTCGACGACGTGATTTCGACCGGCGAGAGCCTGCATGCGCTCGAAGAGCTGGTTCACCAGGCAGGCGGCGAGGTCGCCGGCCGCATGGCGGTTCTGGCCGAGGGCGACGCACAGGCGCGCAAGGATATTGTCTATCTGGAAAAGCTGCCGGTGTTCAACGCGGACGGCACGGTCAAGGGATAAATCCATTTTATACAGAATACAAAGCAGCCCGGATTGCGATGATGCAATCCGGGCTGTTTTATCTTTATTTGAAAACGTTCAGTCATTTGACTGTTCAGCGTGATATCGCTCCTTGCCCCACCAGCTGGGCATCAGATCTTTGAGCGTTACGATTTCCCGTTTATCGTAGTCGACCAGAATTTCCATATCTTCGTTTTCTTCATTCAGCTGGTAGAAGAATTCGCGGCAGGCCCCGCAGAGCATCCCGCTGCCGCCGCCAGAGGGCGCTTTATCCCGGAAGGAGATCAGGCGCTTCACCTTTGTCTGGCCGCTGCTGAGGTACATGTTCAGCGCGGCGACGCGCTCTGCGCAGAGATTCATAACACCGCTGCAGCTTTCAATGCTAGCGTCAGTTGACAAGGGCACACGCGCTTGCGGGCCGAGCTAAGCCGCCGTCTGCTGCGTTATTGTCCTCGGCTTGCGCCAGCAAGCCTTCGTCCGCTGCCTTGCAGACAACGCCCCAGACCGGCCGGCAAGTCCTTCGGAGTTTTTCACGGAGGATAAACGGCGGCTGGCCAGGCAGACGAGGAAGATGGGCTGGCGCCCATCGACGAGGATAACGACGCCAGACGCCTTTTTGTCCCGTGAAAAACCGTGTGTGCCCTTGTCAGCTGACGCAAAAACCCACATATATTTCTCCGTTTTCTGCCTCCAGCGCGCAGACCACGTGATGCGCGTAGACAAAGGGCGAGACATCCTCCGGATGGTACTGCTCTTTGGCTTTTCTATATAGGGTTTCCCAGATATCCAAAGTTTTGTTCCTCCAAAAGTTTCAGTTTTCATGATTTTAGCACACAAACGGCGATGATTCAAGAAGCGGCCCCAAAAGAGGCAGCGGTGATTTTGCCGGGCCGGGGCGCTTTTTGCTTGCAAAGGCCGGAAGATTCTGGTACAGTGGTGTAAATACCATTTACGGGAGGAAACGGCATGACGCTTGGACAGAAGCTGCGGCAGACGAGGCAGGCCAAGGGCCTGAGCCAGAGTCAGGCGGCGGAGGGCTGCATCACGCGCAATATGCTCTCACAGATTGAAAACGACCAGGCCATGCCGTCGATGCGCACGCTGGAGCATCTGGCGCAGGTGCTGGATGTAAGCGTGGGGTGGCTGCTGTCTGACGAGCAGACGGACGCCGCTCTGGAGCGGATGCGAAAGGCGCGCGCGATGTTCAAAAACGGCGCGTATGCGCAGTGCGCGGCGCTGCTGGAAGACGGCGGCGCGCTGGACGATGAGGCGCTGCTGCTGTTATCCGCGTCGGCCGGGCAGCTGGCCGAGCAGATGCTGCAGCAGGAGGACTTTGACCGGGCGCGCGAGCTTGCGCAGACGGCCCTGCGGCGCAGCCGCGAGGGACTGTACCAGATGGCGGATGTGCAGATGGCGGCGCTGGCGGTTCTGGCGCGGTGCGCGCTGCAGACGCCGCAGGCGGATGAGGCGGTTGCGGCCTATCGCGACTATTATCTTGCGCAGCAGCCGACGGTCCGGTACCACTTGATGATGGCGCGGTTCCATCTGCAGCAGGAGCATATCCAGGCGGCGGAGCGGGAAATCTGGTCGATTGCGGAGCTGCCGGAGTGCGAACGCGCAGAGTATCTGATTCTGCGCGGACGGATTGCGGCGCGCAAGGAGCAGTTTGAAAACGCGGCGCTGTATCTGCACCAGGCCGAGGAGCTGGAGCTTGCGCCGGTTTTGCAGCGCGAGCTCTATCAGGGTCTTGAGGTCTGTTACCGGGAAATGGGGCAGTACCAGCAGGCGTATGAATACGCATCGAAGCAGCTGGCGATGCAGAAATAACGTAAAACGGAGGAGTGGCCATGAAGCGATCCTGGATGACGGTATTGGCGGCGCTGCTCTGCGCGCTGGCGCTGAGCGCCTGCGCCGCGCCCAAGCAGCAAGAAGCGGCATTGCCGCAGGCGGAGCAGGCGATGGTGGCGGAAGAAGCGCCGGAACCGGAGGAAGCAGCCGCGCCGGAGCCGGCGCCAGAACCCGAGCCGCTTCCGGCGGGAGAGGAAATTCTGCTCTTCGGCGAGCGGACGCAGACGCTGACAGATGGGAAGACGCTTTTTGTGCAGGCAGAAAAATTCTCTGCGCGCGCGGGGCTTTCGTGCGCGCAGGAGGAAGACTGTGTGAAGTTTTCATCGCAGGAGCGCGAGGAGATATTTGATCTTGTCCGTTCGGACGCGCTTACGCCCGGCGCAGGATTTTGGCAGGAGGGCACGGCGTATGTGCCGGTTCCGGAGGCGGCGGAGCGGTTTGGATTTGTGACCGGCACGGCGGAGGACGGGACAGTGTATCTTGCAAGGGCGCTTGAACTTGCGCCGCCGGAAGCGGCGGTCAATGTGCCGGTTCTGATGTATCACGCGGTGAGCGATGATCTGTGGGGCTACTGGGATCTGTTTGTCAGCCCGAAGACGATGGAAGAAGAGCTGCTTTATCTGCAGGAGAACGGATATGAGACAATCTGGTTTGAGGATCTTTCGCATATAGAAGATTATGAAAAGCCCGTGATTCTGACCTTTGACGACGGATATGAAGACAATTACACGGAGCTTTTTCCCTTGCTGCAGAAATACAGCGCCAAGGCGACGATTTTTGTGATTCCAAAGGCCATCGGCACGCCGCACAAGATGACGGCGGAGCAGGTGTATGAGCTTTCGCAGTCAGGCCTCGTGTCGATTCAGAGCCACACGTATTCCCATGGGAACCTCAGCACGATGGACGAGGAAACGCTCATCTTTGAGATGGAGGCGAGCAAAAATTATCTCGCCGCGCTCACGGGGCAGGTGCCGTATGCGGTCTGCTATCCGGAGGGGACAAGAAGCGAACTGTCGATTGAGGTCGCGGGGCGGTACTATGCGTATGGGCTTTTGATGAATGGGCAGCTTTATAATACTTCGGACGATCCGATGCGCGTGAAGCGGTATTATGTGCCGCGCGGGTATGATCTAGGAAGCTTCAAATGGAGCGTGCAGGACGCGGGAAAAATTCGTGAGAAATAGGCGAACCTATTTCTCACGAAAAAGCTGCGCTTCGCTGCGCGCATAGTGTTTGCGCATAAGGCGCAAACACTCCACACTTGCTCGGCGTAAAGAATTTCCTCCGACGCACAGGTCGCCGGAGGAAATAAATTTATATTCTGTTTCGCCCTGCGGGGCGAAAACATATGGGTTTGTGCGTTATTGCAGATTTAAATGTTTGCGGAGCATGAACCAGGTCAGAACATAGAGCACTGCGCCGACGACGAGCGTGTAGCCAAGCGTGCTGCAGAGCAGAAGGTGGGCCGTTTTGATGCTGCCGTTGACAATGGCGGACTCAGCCACAGGAGAAATAAAGCGGACGGCCGCGCTGATGCCGAAGACGGAGAGAATCTGCAAAATGGTCTGGATGACAAAGTAGAACACGACGGACAGAAGCGTCTTGTGCGTTGCAAAGCTGTTGCCGATGGCGATGGGCGCGTAGAACAGGAGGCAGGCTGCGACCATGCCGGCAAGCGCGACGCCGAACAGCTCCAGAATATAAAGAATGCCGTTTACGGTGTAATAGCTGTTCATGGAGTCAAGAAT
>CAKUCT010000135.1 GCA_934643765.1 uncultured Oscillospiraceae bacterium | reverse complement strand
CGCCTGAGGTGCAGATCGATGAAGAGCATATGGTCAAGTGCCATCTGTATGGAAGGAGGACGGAAGTATGAGTGAAAATCTGATTGAAGTACGCAACCTGAAAAAATACTTCCATGTCTCCGAGGGCGAACTGCACGCGGTGGATGATGTTTCATTTTCCATTGGCAAGGGAGAAACATTGGGCCTTGTCGGCGAGTCCGGCTGCGGCAAGTCGACAATCGGCCGCGTGATTCTGCGCCTGATTCCGCACACGAGCGGCGAGGTGCTCTATGACGGCGAGGATATCCTTGCCTATGACGACGAAAAGATGCGCGCCATGCGAAAGAGCATGCAGATGATTTTTCAGGACCCGTACTCGTCGCTGAACCCGCGCAAAACCATCGGCCAGATCATCGCAGAGCCGCTGCTCATCAATGGCCTTGCTACGCGCAAGGATGTCAACGAGATTGTTCTGGAGCTCATGAGTAAGGGTGGTATCCGTAAGAAGCTGTTTAACAGCTATCCACATGAGCTTGACGGCGGCCGGCGTCAGCGTGTCGGCATCATCCGCGCGCTGGCTCTGAACCCGAAGTTTATCGTCTGCGACGAGCCGGTATCGTCTCTTGACGTGTCCATCCAGGCGCAGATTCTGAATCTGCTGCAGGACATGCAGGAAAATATGGGTCTGACGTATCTGTTTATTTCGCATGATTTAAGCGTCGTCCGGCACATCAGCAACCGCATCATCGTCATGTATCTCGGCAAAATCATGGAGGTCTGCGACTCGAAGGAGCTGTTCCGCAATCCGCTGCACCCATACACAAAAGCGCTTCTCTCGGCAGTTCCGATTGCAAAATACAACTATAACCGCGAGCGCATTTTGCTCAAGGGCGACGTGCCGAGCCCGGTCAATCCGAAGCCCGGCTGCCGCTTCGCGCAGCGCTGCTGGATGGCACAGGAATGCTGCTTCCAGGAAGCGCCGTGCCTGAAGGACATGGGTGGCGGCCATCAGGTCGCCTGTCATCTGGTCAAGTAACTGCGTGAGCGCTGCAAACGACCTTCCAACCCGGCTGGGGCAGCGTCAGGCTGCCTCAGCTGCTCTTTTTATGTCACGGTCTGTGCTTGCGCCGGTTTTGCCGGGATGGTATAATAACAGCGGCTGCGCAGCAGTCATTTCAAGAACATCAGAGCCATACCGGTTCTGGAGGATACAGGAGGATACCTATGAAACTTTGCTATCAGGTCGCAACACCAGATGTTGCGATTGCAGATTCCGTCACGGCGTATCAGGGCCCGCTGCAGAAGACCTTCGGCGACATCGCCGCCTACGGTTATGACGGCGTGGAGCTGATGACGATTGACCCCGGCAAGCTCAACTGGAACGAGGTCAAGAAGACCGCGGAGGACCTGGGCCTGGTTGTCGGCCTGGTCTGCACCGGTGAGGTCTTCGGTCAGCTGGGACTCAGCTTCGCCGATCCCGACGCGGGCCGCCGCGCCGAAGCCATTGCGCGTGTCAATGGCCTGATTGACTTCGCAGCCAGCCAGAACGCGAAAATCAACATCGGCCGCGTGCGCGGCCAGTACCGTTCCGGCATTGCACGCGAGCAGACCGAGGAGTGGGCCGTTGAGGGCTTCCGCGCCATCAGCGACCATGCTGCGCCCCTTGGCGTGCAGATTGCGCTGGAGAACGTGACCATCATGCAGACGAACTTCGTCAACACCATGGCCGAGGCCCGGCGCATGATCGAGATGACCGACCGCCCGAACTTCCGCGCGATGATGGACGTGTTTCATTTGAACATCGAAGAAAAGGATATCTATCAGGCCATCCGCGACTATGCCGATATCAACATCCATGTGCATCTTTGCGACAACAACCGCCGCTATCCCGGCAACTGCGGTCTGGATTTCCCGAAGATCATCCAGACGTTCCACGACGTGGGCTATGACGATCTGTTCTGCACCGAGGTGTTCCAGTTCCCGTCGATGGAGGAGTGCGCAAAGCGCTCGATTGCGTACCTTGCGCCGATCTTTGAAAAAATTTATGGAAGGAAGCCGAGAGCATGAAACGCATTGCCTGCATTCACACAGTCTACAGTGTCATCTCTGAGTTCACCACGCAGCTGCGCGCGGCGCTGCCGGAGGACGTAAAAATCCATACCCTCTATGATGATTTTCTGGTTACTGACCCGTCTGAGACGGGAAAGTTCAGCTCCGTCAACCATGAGCGGCTGCGCAATGATATGCATACCTGCGCGCTGACGGGCGCGGACGCGATTGTAGTCTCGTGCTCTACGCTGTCTCCCTCTGTCCGCCTTCTGCGCGGGGAATTTAACATCCCGGTCGTGGCGGTGGACGACGCGATGATGCAGGCCGCGGTTGCAGCCGGCAGCCGCATTGGCCTCCTGGCTACGGCGACCAGCACTGTCAAGCCCTCTACGAGCGCGCTTCTCGCGGCGGCGGAGGCGGCGGGCAAGCATGTTGAGCTGCAGGTTCTTTGCAACAAGGACGCCATTGCTGCGCTCAACGCGGGCGACCGCGCAACGCACGACAAGCTGGTTCTGGAGATGGCGGACAAGCTTTCCGGCTGCGACGCGATTGTTCTGGCCCAGGCGTCCATGGCGCATATGGAGCAGGCGGTTTCCAAGCAGACCGGCCTTCCCACTTTCACAAGCCCCAGCCGCTGCGTAGAGCAGGTGCGCCGCATTCTCGAAGGCATCTGATATGAACGAGCCGATAGAGCGCTACTTTCAGATCGGCCTTGTCAGTGCAATGGCCTATGCCCCTGTTTTGCAGGAGATAGGCTGGGCCGGGGTCATCCGTGCCATTGCGAAGGACGATTTCTTTTCGGCAGTGGAACTCAATCCGCTGCCAGACGAATCTACGCGCGCCGAAATCAAGGCGATTGCGGAGCAGGCGCACTTGATGCTCTGCTATAACGCGCACGGCAGGCTCTTTGCCGGAAACCTCAACCCGAACGCGCTGGAGGAAGATGCGCGTATGCAGGCAGAAAGAGCACTTTGCGCGGGTGTCGAGGAAGCGGCTGCGCTTGGAAGCCGGACAATGGGCATGCTTGCGCGGCAGTGGCGCGCGGAAACGCGCGAAAAAAATCTGCGTCAGCTCGTCAAAACAACTGTTGCTGTCTGCCGCTGTGCGCAGCCGTACGGCATCCGCGTGGAGCTCGAGGTCTTTGACCACGATATCGCAAAGCATGCCCTGCTTGGCCCGGCGCCGCTTGCCGCGCGCTTTGCGCAGGAGGTTCTGAGCCAGGTTCCGAATTTCGGCCTCATGGTTGATCTGTCGCACATTCCGATGACTTACGAGACGCCGCGGGACGTGCTGCGTACGCTCCGGCCCTATATCACGCATCTGCATATGGGAAATACGGTCTGCCGCAATCCGCAGGCAATGGCCTATGGAGATGAGCACCCGCGCTTCGGCTTCCCGGAAAGCAGCAACGATACGGCGCAGCTGGAGGGCTTCCTGCGTGATCTGCGACGGGAGGGCTTTTTTGACGAGAAGCATCCGATGCCCTTGAGCTTTGAGGTAAAGCCCTGGGGAAATGAGGACGCGGAGGTCATTCTTGCAAACTCCAAGCGTGTGCTTCGCCGCGCGTGGGCCATGCTTTGATAAAAAGAAGCAGAATTATTAGGAACACCGCATTTGCGTTTGGAACGCAAATGCGGTGTTTTTTAATCGTCGGACAGCCTTGGCGCGGAATTTGGCAGGCCGAGTTCTGTCTGATAGGTGATCCGGTTTGAGACGTACTGAAAGCTGCCGTCCGGAAGATTGCGCACGGTCAGCTCGTGTGAGAAGAGGCAGTCTGTCGGAATGTCCGTGGAAAGGCAGGAAATCTGCAGGGTGAGCGTGCCGTCTGCCTGCTCGCAATAGCCTGTGATATATGGCTCAATGGCGGGGTAGTCGTAACGCTCCATATCATTTGTGACGACCGGACGCCATGGATAACACGCTTCTTCGCCGTCGTATCGGGCAAGCTTGCGCAGCGTGTCCGGTGTCAGCGCAAAATAGGGGAGAATGACTGCTTCAAAATCTGCGGCGGGAATTGCGTACCAGCGCTTGCCAGGCAGTTGCTCATAGGCGGATAGATCCGGCTGCCGACCGGATTGCCCGGCATAGAACCGGTCCCAGAGATCGTTGAAGCTGACGCCAGCGAAACTGGGCTCCGACCAATCCAGCAAAAATAAGTTGACATAATAGTAATCGACCGGGAGCACATAGCGTTCGAGCATAGAAAGCGCCGATTTCTCCGGCGCGCAAGAACGAATGAGCTGGTAGTCCGCGTAGTGTTTGTCTCCGGCGGGGAAGAGGCGGTAATAGAAGTTTCCAAGCTCCGTCATCTGCCAGTCGAGCACCGGGTGTGATTCAAAATCCGACAGCTCTATGCTGCTGTCCGGGCGCTTGATGGCGCGGACGCAGGTATAAACCGGCGCGCCGCCTTGCACGCAGAGCGCCTGATAAGAAAGCGTGCTTTCATCGCGCATCCGGACAAGCTCCAGCGAAGCATCCCTACCGCTCTGCACGCTCTGCCAGAAGGTGTTCAGCTGTTCCGGGTCGGAAATTACATACGACGGATATGTCTCATATGGGACGAGGACGGCAAGACCCGCGTCTTCCAGGGCCTGCGCTGATTGCTGTGAAGCTTCCTCGCCTTCTGCGCGCTGCGCCGCGAAGGCCAGCGCGGTGAGTTCCGCGGCCCGGGCCTGCACTCTGGTTTGCAGATCATCAGACGCTGCTTGTGCATCGGTTTGCAGAGCCGCTGCATCAGAATCCGGACGCTCCGGCGCATGGCAGGCGCACAGCAGCAAAAGCGCCAGTGCGCACAAAAGGCAGCGGAAAATGCGAAATTTCATAGTAGTTCCTCAAAAAATGCCGCGGGGCCAACTTTAGCCCCGCGGCAAAATACATGCTCGTTACAGCGCCTGAATGTCAAGGCCGGTCATGGCCTGGAGCACTTCATACTGCTGTGCGTTGAGGCCCTTCTTCATGGACAGGCCCTCTTCCAGATCGATATCGACCATTGCGCCGTGCTGCGCGCAGATCAGGCGGTTGTTTTTGCCCTCGGCCAGAGCCTTGACGGCGTGGTAGCCCATGCGGGTTGCCATGACGCGGTCTCTTGCGGTCGGCGTGCCGCCGCGCTGAATATGGCCCAGGATGGTCACGCGCGGATCGAGGCCAACGGTCTCGTGAATCTGCTTGCCGATTTCAATCGCGCTGCCCGCGCCCTCGGCGACGATGATCATATAGTGTGTCTTGCCGCTCAGGCGCGCGCCGCGGATGCAGTCGAC
>CAKUCT010000134.1 GCA_934643765.1 uncultured Oscillospiraceae bacterium | reverse complement strand
ACCTTGCGGTTCTGCTCGGCATTTCCCTCGCCGTCACGCCCGCCTTTAAAATGCGCTTCTGGAACATCGGCGCAGAGGGCCAGGTCCTGATCGGCTGTCTTGCCACCACCGCGTGCATGATCTGTCTTGGCGGCAAGCTTCCGAACGCCGTTCTGATCCTCGTCATGCTCGTCGCCGCGATTGCGGCCGGCGCGCTGTGGGGCTTCCTCCCCTCGTTCTTCAAAGCCAAGTGGAACACCAACGAGACGCTTTTCACGCTGATGATGAACTACATCGCAACCCAGCTTGCCGCATTCTTCATCATCGTCTGGGAAGTGCCGAAGGGCGCCGGTAAGATCGGCATCATCAACCAGAGCACCGAGGCCGGCTGGCTTCCCGTCATTGCCGGTAAGCAGTACCTGCTGACCATCCTGGTTGTGGCCATCATGACCATCCTCATGTATGTCTACCTCAACTACAGCAAGCACGGCTATGAAATCGCCGTCGTCGGCGAGAGCCAGCGCACAGCAAGCTACGCTGGCATCAAGGTTGAGCGCGTCATCATCCGCACCATGGTGCTCTCCGGTGCGATCTGCGGCCTGATGGGCCTGCTGCTTACGGCTGGTACCGACCACACCCTCACCACCACCATCGTCGGCGGGCGCGGCTTCACAGCCGTCATGGTCTCCTGGCTGGCAAAGTTCAACCCCATCGTCATGGTCTTCACGAGCCTTCTGCTCGTTGTTCTCAGCCGCGGCGCAAGCGAAATTTCCAGCGTCTTCGGTCTGAACCACTCCTTTGCAGACATCCTGACCGGTATCATCCTGTTTTTCATCATCGGCAGCGAATTCTTCCTGACGTATAAGGTCAGTCTGCGCAAGAGCAAAAAGGAGGCGTAAACAATGTTTGATTTTGCATCATTCCTTCCCCGCGCCGTCATGCAGGGCATTCCGCTTCTGTACGGCAGCACCGGCGAAATTCTGACAGAAAAGTCCGGCAACCTGAACCTTGGCATCCCGGGCGTCATGTATGTCGGCGGTATCTGCGGCGTCATCGGAGCCTTCTTTTATGAGCAGGCCGTTCCGGCCGAGCAGATGAGCGCTCTTGCCGCCATCGGCATCCCGATGCTCTGCTCGCTGGCAGGCTCGCTTCTGATGGGCCTGATCTACTGCCTGCTGACCGTCACGCTCCGCGCCAACCAGAACGTGACCGGCCTCGCGCTGACCACTTTTGGCGTCGGCATCGGCAACTTCTTCGGCGGCTCTCTCATCAAGCTCTCCGGCAGTGAAGTGCCGTCCATCGCGCTTTCGGCCACAAGCGCCTATTTCAGCAAATCCCTCCCCATCGCGGCAACAACCGGCTGGTTCGGTCAGGTCTTCCTGTCGTATGGCTTCCTGGCCTATCTTTCCATCGTCATTGCGCTTCTGGCCTCGTATTTCTTGAAGCACACGCGCGCGGGCCTGCATCTGCGTGCGGTCGGCGAGAGCGCGGCCACGGCCGACGCTGCCGGTATCAGCGTCACAAAATACAAGTACCTGGCCACCTGCATCGGCAGCATGATTGCAGGCCTCGGCGGATTGTACTACGTCATGGACTACGCCTGCGGCGTCTGGTCGAACAATGCCTTCGGCGACCGCGGCTGGCTTGCCATCGCCCTGGTCATCTTCACAATCTGGCGCCCGAATGTCAGCATCCTCGCCTCGATTCTCTTTGGCGGCTGCTACATTCTCTATATCTTCATCCCCACCGGCACCAACCTTGCCATCAAGGAGCTCTACAAGATGCTGCCCTACGTGGTGACGCTGGTCGTGCTGATTGTCGTCTCGCTTCGTAAAAAGCGCGAGGATCAGCCGCCCCAGTCTCTGGGTCTTGCCTACTTCCGGGAAGAACGCTAGAAACCAACAACGAAAGCCCCTGGGAATACTCCCAGGGGCTTTGTTTACGATTTTAGGCTTCCTTCATCTCTTTGGGTTCTTTCTCGTCCCTGGCCTCTTTGCTCTCCTTCGGGTCCTTCATCGAGCCGTTGGCCGGGATGCCGCGCGTTCTTTGCAGGAACTTGCGGAACACCTCCCAGAGAATCGTCAGCACCTGCAGCGCCGCGCAGATCAGGAAAATCAGCGATACGTTTTCCAGCTGCAATGACAGATACAAACTCAGTCCCAGCGTCCAGATCAGCATCGACACCGACACGCCCTGCCAGAAGATGCCCCACCAGAGGCTTGTAAAGACGATGCAGATGATGGAGCACACCGGCAGCGCATACACAAAGAACATCCACGCGCTGTACGGCACCTTGCAGATCACAAACAGGCTGAACAGCAGCGTCGCCACCGCCATCGTCAGCGCCAGTGACAGCGCCAGAATGAACATATGGTAGTGCGGCTTGGATTCCTTCGGCGGCTCCACCTCGCCAATCAGTCCGCTCACTGTCACGCCGTAGAGATCCGCGATCTGGCTGAGGATATACACGTCCGGCAAACTTTCTCCGCGCTCCCACTTAGAGACGGATTTATCGGAATAATTGAGTTTTGTCGCAAGATCGAGCTGCGTGTCGTGATGCGCCTTACGGAAAGCCGCAATATTTTTCGCCACGGTTTTTCGCAGGGTAGCTTCGTCGGTCTGCAAGAGGGCACCTCCTAAAAAAAGCCTGATATTTCAAGGGATTCTACTGCCAGTAGAGTCCATGTAGCGCGCCGCGATAGCGCGCAGAACAACCAAGAGGGTGACAAATCCAGCGCCGTCTGCTATCGTTAGGGCTGGGAAGAGGAAATTGATGTGTCACCTGTCATCCGGCACATGATTTCTTAGTATACCATATTTTTTTAAACCGTGCAAGAGCACGCAAACTTGCGCCTGGCATCCACACACCGTGCCCGGCGCATTTTTGCGCGCTTTTTGTCATTGACGATTCCGATGAAAATTGTGTAGAATAGGTGCAGTGTCAATTTACAGGGAGGCCGGCCCATGGACAAAGCAAGCATCGAGCGGCAGCTGGCAGAGCTTCCGCTCTATCAATACGGATGGATTACCACGGACGAACTCGTCTTTTCCGAGCGTGTGCGCTGGATCTGCCAGACCCAGTGCCCCATGTACAACAGCACCTGGGCCTGCCCGCCCGCCGTAGGGACGGTGGACGAGTGCAAGGCGCGCTGCCTTTCCTACCCAGAGGGGCTGATGATCACCACCATCAACGAGGTCAGCGACATTGCAAATCTTCAGGAGACGCTTGCCACGCGCCTGCCGCACGAAGAACTTAGACGCACCGTGCGTGATCTTCTGGCCGCGCAGTGCACGGATGTCATGGCCCTATCCACAGAAGCCTGCGCCATCTGCGCGCACTGCGCCTACCCGGACGCTCCCTGCCGCCATCCGGACCGGATGTTCCCCTGCGTGGAAAGCCAGGGAATTTTAGTGACCGACCTTGCCGAAAAGCACGGTATCGATTTTATGAACGGCAATCTTGTCGTCTGGTTTTCGCTGCTGCTTTTTAAATAGTATCCAGCGCGTCCAGCGCCGCGCCATACGCGGCCCAGACGCCCGTCTGCGGCGGCCGGGCGCAGAATCTGTAATCCCTGCCATCGAGCCGGAAGGCCACCGCGCAGGACCACAGCGCCGGCCCCGCCGCATTTTTGCGGCTTCCGTATTTTCCGTCGCCAAGCAGCGGCCAGCCGCGCGAGGCAAACTGCACGCGGATCTGATGCGTTCTGCCGGTGTGCAGGCGCACATGGACAAGGCTCTGCCCCTCCCTGTTTGCAAGCACCCGGTAGGAAAGCGACGCCTCCTTCACACCCTTACGCGCGCGCGAAACGACATAGGTCTTATTCTTGAACCGGTCGTGGAACAACAGGTCCCGCAGCTCGCCGCAGGTTTCCTCCGGCATGCTGGAAATCACAGCCAGATATTCCTTCTGCAGCCGGTTTTCCGCGATCTCGCGGCTGAGCTTTGCCGCCGCCTGCGGCGTCTTCGCGAAAACCATCACACCGCCAACCGCCTGGTCGAGCCGGTGCACCGGATACACCGCCATGCCAAGCTGCTGCTTTAAAAGCTGCGGCAGGCTCTCCGGGTCTTCTCCCTGCGAGGCTGTGCCAACGGGCTTGATGCACGCGGCAAACGCCGCCGTCTGGCCGAGGATTTCAATCATGCGCCTCCCACCTTTCGCCCGATATCATACTAAAAATCTGTCTCTCTTTCAACAACGCGGTCAAATCTTAACAAATCGTTTTTAATCAGAAAGGCATTCATCCATGACTACAAAGGACTATCAGAGCAAAAGCATGCTGCAGATTTTTCTGCATTTTTTCAGGCCACACCGTCGGCTGTTCCTGCTAGACATGTTCTGCGCGCTCATTGTCGCGCTCATCGATCTGGCCTATCCGATCGTCTCCCGCAAGGCCATGTATGACCTTCTGCCGCAGCACGCCTACAAAACCTTCTTTCTCATCATGGGCATTGTCGTGGCGGCCTATGTGCTGCGCGCCTTTCTGTACTATATCATCACTTACTGGGGCCACGCCTTCGGCATCCGCGTTGAAGCCGACATCCGCGAGGATCTGTTCTGCCACATGCAGGAGCTGGGCTTCGACTACTATGACCAGAACCGCACCGGCCAGCTGATGAGCCGGCTCACAAGCGATCTTTTTGAGATCACCGAGCTTGCCCACCATGGCCCGGAGGATCTTTTCATCTCGCTTGTCACAATCACCGGCGCGCTCATCATCATGTTCCGCACCGAGTGGCATCTGGCGCTTGTGGTCTGCATCATCATCCCGCTCTTTCTGGTCATGGCCTTCGCCCGCCGCAAGCAGATGTCCGCCGCCTCCAAAACAGTCAAGCAGCGCGTGGGGCACATCAACGCCGATATCGAGTCCGGCCTTTCCGGCATGCGCACGGCCAAGGCGTTTGCCAATGAAGCGATGGAGCGCGAAAAATTCTGCCGCTCCAATGAGAGTTTCAAAACCTCCAAAAAGAGCTTTCACCGCGAAATGGGCATCTTCATGGGCACGATGGAGCTCTTTATGAGCCTTCTGTCCGTCTCGGTCATCGCCGTCGGCGGCTGGCTGATTATGCAGGACAAGCTCAACTACGCGGACCTTCTCATGTTCAGCCTCTACATTACAACCTTCGTCAATCCCATCCGCAAGCTCTCCAACTTCTCAGAGCTCTTTGCAAACGGCACGGCGGGTCTGGCGCGCTTTGTGCAGATCATGCGCACCGAACCCACGCTCAAAGACGAGCCCGGCGCAAAGGAGCTGACACATGTTGCAGGCGAAATTGATGTTGACCATGTGAGCTTTGCCTACGACGGCGATCTTGCCGTGCTGCATGATGTGTCGCTGCAC
>CAKUCT010000133.1 GCA_934643765.1 uncultured Oscillospiraceae bacterium | reverse complement strand
ATCAGAATCTGACCCTCCGTGGGCTGCAGCAGCCCGGCGGCGAGCTTGATGAGCGTTGTTTTGCCGCTGCCGTTGGGACCGAGCAGTCCCACAATCCTGCCGGGGTCGATGGCAAGATCGATATGGTCGAGCGCCGTGACGCCGCCATAGGCTTTCGTTAAGTTGTTACATTCCAGAACTGGCATGTGTGGTTTCCTCCTCACTTTCATTGAACGACTGCAGAAGAACAATCACGTCGCCGACGCTGTAGCCGAGCGACTGCATGGCGGAAAGAAAGGTGGCAACCTGCGTTTTTGCCAGTTCTTCTTTCACAGATTTGAGTTCGTCTGCGTTTTCTGTGACATATTTGCCGTTTGTGCGCTGCGTGTAGATCAGCCCTTCGCGCTCCAGCTCCTGAAAGGCTCGCTGCACGGTGTTGGGGTTGATGCCGGCTTCGGCCGCGAGCTCGCGCACCGAAGGGAGCTTCTCGCCCGGAAGATAGCGCCCGGTGATGATGCGCCGCTTGAGCGTATCCATCAGCTGGGCATAGATCGGTAGATGGTCTTGAAATTCCCAGGGCATATGTTACCTCCTACGTGTTACTGTATTACGATGGTGATACAGTAACACAGCGACACAGAAATGTCAAGTGCTCTTTTTATGAATGTGGAAAAATATTTTTGAAGTGCGGCGGTGGCGAACTGGGCCGAGTTATGGTATACTGTTATATAAATAGGGAAGTGTCCGACTGGCGTTGCCGCATAGAAGGAGCGCGCGATGAAAAAAAGACTTATTCCAATCGGCCTTGCACTGCTGGCGCTTCTGCTTGCGGCGTACCTGATCGTGCCGAACTGGATTCTGGCGAAAAAACGTGAGGTTTTGGTTGAACAAATCCGCACGCAGCTGCAAACGGATTGGCAGAGCGGAGACGTTTCTTTCGCCGGAGAGGGCGCGTATCTCAGCGAGACGGTTTTATGGTTCACGATTGAAACGCCGGAGAAAACACAATACCGGGCCGCAGTCTGCCGCGTGCTGGAGAACGGGCGTTACCGTCTGAAGGAGATCAAAACGCCGAGCGTTTATACATCCGATATTGTTTCTTATTTTGCGGTTTACCTGATCAACAATGCAGATTGCCGCACGATCATTACAAAAGACAACAACTCCGGCCGGGAGATCAAAATCGACCTTACGCCGGAGGAGCTGCCGTATGTATATGTCATTGATCCACCGTTTTCGTCGTGCACAGTCGGCTTTTACGACGCGGCGGGAGAGGAAATGCAGTTTCATTAAAATGCCGGGAGGTGGGCGTATGTACCCAAAGCGGAAACCGAAGAGCGACCGGGAACGGTTTATGGACGCATTCAAGAAGAAGGTTGGCTGCGCGCCGGAGGCGTATGTGCGCAGAAAGCTTTCAGCCGGAATGGATGAAGAGGAGCTGAAAAGCAGATACGACATGCTGGCCGTGGAGATTGCGCGCCGCGCGTCGTGCACGGCCGTCCGCTATGACGCGCTGGAGCAGAAGCCGGAGCCGGGAAGTTTCCACCGCAGCCGGGCGGCGGGGTACACCGTGCCGCAGTGTCCGCGCTGCAAGGCGCCGATGGTGCTGCGCACCGGGCAGTCCGGGCCCAGGAAGGGCCAGAAATTCTGGGGCTGCTCCAATTATCCCGCGTGCCGGTATACAAAGAATATGGAAGATCAGACGACATGAAAAATCTCAAACTGACCATCGCCTATGACGGCTCGCGCTACTACGGATGGGAGCGCCAGCCGGGAAGAGACACCATTCAGGGAAAGCTTGAAGCGGTTTTAAGCCGGATGGCAGACGCGGAGGTGAACGTGATCGGCGCCGGGCGGACGGACGCGGGCGTGCACGCGCGGGCCATGATCGCCAACTGCTATCTGGAGACCGGGAAGACGGCGGAGGAAATCCGCGACTATATGAACCACTATCTGCCGGATGATATCTGTGTGGAGGAAGTGAAGTTTGCGGCCGACCGCTTCCATGCAAGATACCGGGCGGTCGGAAAGCTCTATACCTACATCTGCTATGTTGGGAGCACCAAGCCGGTGTTCAACCGGAAATACGTCACGACGCTGGACTATGTGCCGGATGTTGCTGCGATGCAGCAGGCAGCGGAAATTCTGGTGGGCGAGCACGATTTCAAGAGCTTCTGCTCCAATCCGCAGATGAAAAAATCAACGGTCCGGATTGTGGATTCCATCGAAATTGTCCGCAAGAAGGACTATATCTATTTTAATTTCCACGGAACAGGCTTTTTGCAGAACATGGTCCGGATTCTGGTCGGGACGCTGCTGGAAGTTGGCCAGGGCAAGCGGACGGTGCAGAGCGTGCAGCAGACGCTCGATGCGCTGGACCGCACGCAGGCGGGCTATACCGCGCCGCCGCAGGGACTGTGTCTGATGCGTGTGGATTATTGATCGGAAACGAAAAACGCTTCCCCGAACCGGGGAAGCGTTTTGATATTATAGGGGGACAATTTCTACAACGGTGAGCATATCGCCGTCGATGGTGAAGCGCACGTCGAAGCCCGCAAAGTTAAAGCCGTAGCGGCGCGCGGGGTCGTGCTGATAGCCGGGGCGGGGATTCTGGCGCAGCGTTTGGATGAGGCCGGCGCGCTTGCCCGCCGGAATTTTTTGCAGGAGCACATCCGGGAAGAGAACCTCCAGCGGCGTATCGTTCCGGCTTTCGGCAAAGGCGTCGGATGCGTCCGGGTAAGCGTCGGCGTAGGGAAGATAGGGCTTGATATCGTAAATGGGTGTCTGATCGGCAAGATCGGCGCCTGCGACATACAGAACCGGGCCGTCCTTGGTGTGAAGATCGGCCTGCACCAGCTTCACGCACGAAAGGCCTATATGGTTCGGGCGGAACGGCGAGCGTGTGGCAAACACGCCGACGCGCGTCTTGCCGCCGAGCTTCGGCGGGGCGACGGTCGGGGCCCACTGGGAAGGCGCAATCCGGTCAAAACGCCAGATGAGCCACAGATGGCTCCAGCCCTCGATGGCGCGCAGACAGTCCGGGTTGCGGTAGGCCGGTTCAAAGACGATGCTCGAGACAAGCTCGCTTGCAAGGCCGGACTGCCGGGGGATGCCGAACTTGGTTGGAAAATCGGTATGGATGCGGGCAATGACATCGATTGCGTCCATGGGTGCCTCCTTGGCGGGAATTTTTACTTATCATACCATACAGAGGGAAAATTGCAAATTTCTTTTGCATTTTTGCCGAAAGGGTGTAAAATATAGAAATTGTCTGGAGGGATGAACCATGTATGATGAACTGACATCCGTTGATCTCAAAAAGATGCAGGACGAGATCGATTACCGCCGGCTGGAGCTGCGGCCGAAGCTGATTGAAGATGTGAAAACGGCGCGCGAGTTCGGCGATCTGAGCGAGAATTTTGAATATAAATCGGCAAAGCGGGAGAAAAACCGCAACGACAGCCGTATCCGGTATCTGGAGCGCATGATCAAGACGGCAAAGGTCATTGACGCAAGCTCCAAATCGGATGAAATCGGGCTGTTTGACAAGGTCGTGATCTACATCGAAGAAGACGAGGAAGAGCAGACCATTGAGCTTGTCACGACGCTGCGGCAGAACGCGCTCAAGGGCCTGATCAGCAAGGAGTCCCCGGTCGGAAAAGCTGTGATGGGCCACAAAGCGGGCGACCGCGTGCGCGTGGAGGTCAACGAAAACTATAGCTATTATATCCAGATCCGCAGTGTGGAAAAGGGAAGTGACGACGATTCGCTTCCGATCAGCAGCTATTAAAGGAGACAGGGAATGCTGACATTTTTCATGGCGCTGGAGCTGATTGGAACGGTTGCCTTCGCAATTTCGGGTGCGATGGTCGCCATGCGCAAGCGGATGGACATTTTCGGCGTGCTGTTTCTGGGCTGCGTGACGGCGGTGGGCGGCGGCGTGCTGCGCGATCTGATGATCGGGGTGACGCCTCCGGCCTGCTTTCAGAACTCCATTTATCTGATTACGGCAAATCTGACGGCGCTGGTGGTGTTTTTGCCGCTGGTGCGCCGGCCGATTGCGCACCATCAGATGCTGTTTGACGAGATTTTGTTTGTGGCCGATTCCATTGGCCTTGGCGTGTTTGCGGTCTCCGGTGTGGAGGCGGCGCTGGCGGTGGACAGTGAATTTTCGTTTTTGCTGCTGATTTTTATCGGGATGCTGACCGGGACGGGCGGCGGCGTGATCCGCGATGTGCTGGCGGGCGGAACGCCGTATATTTTCGTCAAGCACATCTATGCTCTGGCCGCGGCGGGCGGGGCGCTTGCCTATCTTCTGCTGCTGCGGGTGGGGCTGTCGCGGGAGGTTTCGTACTTACTGGCCGCGGGCGGCGTGTTTGTGCTGCGGTGCCTGGCGTCCTGGTTCCGGTGGAATCTGCCGAAGGCAAACATCGAAGAGTGAGTGGCAAAAAATCTTTGATTTTTTGCCAAAAGGGTTGCGCCTCGCTGCGCGCATAAATTTTGGCGCTGCGCGCAAAATTTTCACACTAGCGAGGCGAGCAGTATTTTTCCGGTCGGCGGAGCCGCCGGATAAAATAAATTTTAATTTTTATTTCGCCCTGCGGGGCGAAACTCTAACGAGTTTTTGACCAGCCTCGCAGAGTTCAAATTATTTTTTGCCGCGACCTGCGCGTGGCAAAAAATTCTTTACGCGAAGAGAGTGTGTTTTTGCAGGCTCTGCCTGCAAAAACGCGCGGGTCGGAGCGCAGCCTTTGTCAAAAAAGCCCCTGCTTTTTTGACAAACAATTCCCGGTTCTGCAACGCAGAACCGGGAATTGTTTTAAAACCGGGGATAATTTATTCGACATCGACCTGGATGCCGTTGACCTCCACGCCGTCGTCGGCGCAGATGAGAAGGTATTTGACGCCGCCGATGACGCGCGTCTGCACAAGGTCGGTGCGCTCGGGATTGACCTGGATGGTGACATCCGGCGTTTTGAGCTGGAACTTCTTCGCGTCGATCAGGTTCGCAGGGCTCAGCGCCGCGTCGCCGCCGAAGTGCTGGTCAAACTCTACGTTGAATTTGGCGAGCTTTTCTTCTGTGACGCCGCAGCCGGAGAGTACATCCGTGACCTCCTGGCGGCTGACGACAAGCGGCTCTTCGGCCTTGAGCTCCTTGTGCGCTTCGATGTTCTGCCGCAGCTGCTCGTGTACCTTCTGCACCAGGGGCAGATTGCATTCTGTCTCCAGCGACTGGCTCAGAAGCTCGCCGAACGACTGCTTCTGCACCTCGGCGGGCTCCGGCGGCTCGAGCTTGAACAGCGCTTGGACAAGCTCGGGGTGGTTATCGGAGAGATTATGGGAATAATACAGGCAGTTATATAG
>CAKUCT010000132.1 GCA_934643765.1 uncultured Oscillospiraceae bacterium | reverse complement strand
CAATCCGGACGAGCCCATTGACCGCGCGTTTTTCCGCGCCCGCATAGAACAAGCCTGGCGCGTGCGCCAGCAGCTCGGCTTTTCCGATTCCTGCCGCGTCGTCTTCGGCGAGACGGACGGCCTTCCCGGCCTGACCGTCGACAAATTTGCAGACTGCCTGAGCTTTCAGATCGTCTGCCTCGGCCTGGAGGCCTGGAAGCAGGACATCATCGACATTCTGGCCGAGCTCTTCCATCCCCTTGGCATCTACGAGCGTGACGATCTTCCCGTCCGCGAAAAAGAGGGCCTGCCGCAGCTGACTGGCTGCGTCTACGGCTCGGTTCCGGACCCGATTGAAATCCGCGAACATGACGCGCGCATGCTCGTCTCCATCCCCACCGGCCAGAAAACCGGCCACTTCCTCGACCAGCAGGAAAACCGCGGCCGCATCCGCCCCTACTGCAAGGGCCAAACCGTCCTCGACCTTTGCTGCTGCACCGGCGGCTTCTCCATCCATGCCGCGCTCTACGGCGCCGCGCACGTCACCTCGGTCGACGTCTCCGAGCAGGCCCTCAGTCTCGTCCGTCAGAATGCCGCCCTCAACGGCGTGGAGGACAAAATCACCACGGTTTGCGAAAACGTCTTTGACCTCGCCAAAGTCTGGTCCGATGAAAACCGCCGCTTCGGCCTTGTCATCTGCGACCCGCCCGCCTTTGCCAAAAGCCGCAAGGCCCTCGATAACGCCTACCGCGGCTATAAAGAGCTGAACCTGCGCTGCATGAAGATGCTTGCGCCCGGCGGCTTTCTCGTCTCGTGCTCGTGCAGCCAGTTTATGACGCCCGAACTCTTCCTCACCATGCTCCGCGAAGCCGCGCGTGATGCTGGCCGCGACGCGCGCCTGCTTGAAATTCTCATGCAGTCGCGCGACCACCCGGCCTCCCTCTCGGCCGACCAGTCGCTCTATCTCAAGGGTTACATCCTGCAAGTCTTCTGAAAACGCCAAAAGCGCCCGCCATCATCCGATGGCGGGCGCTTATTTCGCCTCACTGAGTTCGCGGCGCGCACGCCGCGAAAAAATTCCAAATGTATTTTATCCGGCGACTCCGCCGGCTGGAAAAATTCCGCTCGCCTCGCCAGTGTGGAAATTTTGCATGCAGCGAGGCGCATCTCTTTTTCCAAAAAATCGAAGATTTTTTGGAAAGTCAGTCCATATATTTTGCAATATACTCCGGCGGATTGCTGGGATCGTCCGCAATCGTAAACGTGAACGCCACGCCGTTCTCTGCCGAGAACAAATTGCACCAATCCAGGAAGTTCTCCGTCTCAACCGGATCCTTCGAACGAGACAAACTGTAAAGATTATCAATAAACACGTGCGTAATGTCAAAATTACCGGCATGCAGGCCGCTGATAAAGCCGCGCAGCATCGTATAATCCTTGATCGAATACTCCGCCGCGTCAATCAGACGGACACGATGGTCGACGTCATAGCGCAGTGTATGTCCTTTTTCAATGCAGACCATGCTGCCGGACTCCGTCTTCAGCGCGCGCGAAATCGCATCAATCAGCAGCTTGGTTTTTCCGGAACCCTCGGGGCCCATCATAATATTAACCATAGGGCATTCCTCCTTTTGCACTCGCCCGTCCATGCGGACCGGCTTATTATGGCTGATACCATTCTATCAGGTTTTCCCCGGAAACACAATGGCCGATCCGGGAAACTTCGTAAACTTTTCTTAAACAGGCCGCTCAGCCCTCACTTGATCCGAGCAGCGTCTTTGCAAGCGCCCGGCTTTTGCTGACTCTGCCCGGGTCAAACGGATCGATCCCGCACGCGCACGCGCACAGCGCCGCCGAGAGCTCAAAGAAATAAAACAGCTGTCCGAGCCCCGCCGCGTCCAGCGTCTCGCTCTCCAGCAGAATCACCGGCACATCCAGATCCGTATGCGTCTGCAAAACCGCCTGGAAGCTCTGCTCCTGCGTGTCCAGCAGCGTCTTTCCCGCCAGGAAGCCCAGCCCGTCATAATCCTTCCAGTCCATTTCAATGTTGACCTTCTGGAAGCTCCGCTCCGGCAGCTTCAGAAGCGTTTCAAACACGCCGCCCCGGCCGCCTGCCAGCATGGTATCCATCGCATCGAGCGCACGCGGGTACCCGGCGTATACCGGCAGCACGCCGCTTCCTTCCTGGCAGCTCTGCCGGATCAGATACGTCTGCCACCAATTACCGAACGCATCAAAGTCCGGCGCGAAGCAGCCCATGATCTCCGTCTGCCGCCCCTTCTGCATCAGCGCGTACCGCGCGCCCGCATACATCCACACCGGGTTCTCAAACGCCCGCAGATCAAAGCTTTCATACCCTTCTGCCGCGCCCTCGAGCACGCTCAGCGGGTCAATCCCCGCCACAGCCAGCGCCAGAAGGGTCCCCGCGTTCAGCGCGCTCCTGCCCCCGCCCAGTTCCTGCGGCATCGGAAGGAACGTGAATCCTTCCTCCTTCGCCATCGTCGCAAGCGCCGTGCCCGGGGCGGCACTGACGTACACGCGCTCTTTTGCCTCCGGGCCATAGCGCCGCTCCATGAGCCAGCGCACCGCGCGCGAGGCCACGCACATCTCCAGTTCCTGCCCGGCTTCGCTCATCAGCAGCAGGCAAAAATCATGCCCCTCCAGCAGCCTGCAAAGCTCCAGCCAATCGCTGCCGCACAGACTCTGCGCCGCGAACAGCACCCGCGGGCTTGCGCCCAGCAGATTCCGCCCTCTGCCGCACAGCGCGTCGATGCCGGCCTTCGCCGCCAGAAATCCCTCGCCCGCGCCCGCAACAATCAGCGTGTCGCACTGCCCCGTAATCGCCTCGCAGGCTTTCCGGATGGCATGCACCGTTTTGGCCGTTATTGAGTCCGGCTGGCCGAGCCAGCCCAGAAAATTTCGTCCGCCCGGCTGGTTGCTGCGCAGATGCAGATGCGCTTCAAACAAATCCTTCTCACACGCCAGAAGCTGCGGCAGTGCCACACAGCTCCAGATGCTTGACAATTCAACATTTATCATCAGGAATCCACCCTTTCCGGTTCCGCTGTCGTCTGTAAATTCTTCGCCCGCCCGGCCTCGTTTCCGGCCCGGGCGGCGCGCTGTGAACTTATTATACTATACTCACCCGGAAAAGGCAAAATATCCGTTTATGTTTCCGCCATGCACACCCGCCGCAGCATTCTGCGCACAATATCCGCCCAGCTGAGCGCTGGAATCTCCTCCGGCGCGACGAGCGGAATCTCCGCAAGCGTTCTTCCCTGCGCCCGCACATAAAGTGTCCCGAGCCGCTGCCCCTTTTCAACCGGCGCGCGCACGCTTTCTTCCAGCTCTGCCTCACACGTCACCGCATTTGCCAGCGCCTTATCAATCAGAATCGCCCCCGCGCTCTCCATCACCGGCTGCACCTGCTCCTGCTGGCCGAGCACCACCGGAATCGCTTCTATCTGCGCCTGCGCGGCGGGGTCTGTCAGCGCGTAATTGGAAAACCCGTAGTTTAAAAGCGCCTTTGCCGACTCAAACCGGTCCTGCGAGCTCTTGCAGTGCATCACCACCGCAATCAGCTCCATCCCGCCGCGCTCGGCGGACGCAGACAGGCAGTAGCCCGCCGCCGATGTGTAGCCGGTCTTGAGCCCCGTCGTCCCGTCATAAAAGCGCACCAGCTTGTTTGTGTTGCTCAGTCCGAACTGCCCGTCTCTGACGGTGTCCATCCAGATCGTCGTATATTCTTTGATTTTCTCATGCTTCAGAAGCTCTCTTGACATGATCGCAATATCCCGCGCCGTCGTCAGATGCGTATCCGCCTCCGGCCCGTCGTCCAGCCCCGTGCAGTTGACAAAGTGCGTGTTCGTCATTCCAAGCGCCTGCGCCCGGTCATTCATCATCTGCACAAACGCCGCCTCGCTGCCCGCCACATGCTCTGCCAGCGCGCACGCGCAGTCATTGGCCGAGGAAACCACAACGGATTTCAGCATTTCCGTCAGCGGCAGCTGCTCATCTTCCTCCAGATAGATCTGGCTTCCGCCCTTGGCCGCCGCTGCTGCGGATGTTGTCACCGTGTCGTCCCAGCCGATTCTTCCGTCTTCCAGCGCCTCCATCACCAGCAGCAGCGTCATCACCTTCGTCACGCTCGCCGGCCGCAGCGGCTCGTCGGCATTGTCCTCATAGAGAACCTGTCCTGTTGATTTTTCCATCAGAATCGCCGACGGCGCGGCCAGCTCCAGATCCGCCGCCGCAAGGCTCGCCGTCAGCCCCGCCAGAACCGCCAGCGCCAGCAGCGCGCACACCACCCGTTTGACCATAAAAAATCACCCTTCCGTTTCATCTGGTACAAGCGTATGAAACGGCGCTGCGATTTATCACCAGGCACGCGCTGTCTTTTCCGCGCAAAAAACAAGCCTGCAGTCGTCTAAAACGGCTGCAGGCTCAAACTATGCAAAATGGCTTTTCTCTATCCCGCCTGTACGCCCTGGCACAGATACGGCTGCAGACCCGCGCAGAAATCCGAAATATCCACATGCTCCGCCATCGCGCGGACGGTCTGCGGCATATTCAACTGCAGGCTCAGACAGCTGAAGATCGACTTTGCGTTGCTCTCTCCCTCTGCGCGCACGAACACGACGTCAAACGGCTGCTGGTTGGCCAGCGCTATAAAATCTGAGATATCTTGAACCGAGCGGAACATGACGGTAAATTCTCTCACGGAAAATCCTCCTGGCAAGACTGTACAAGCAAGACTTTGTCGGATATAATACCATTGTATTCTGAAACACGCGTAGAAAAGAATCAAAACTTATAACATAGTATAAGCAAAAATGATTGTTGTGACTATTCACAAATAAGACAAACATTTTTTAGAATAAAACACATGTTTGGTGGTTTTTCCCATGAAATTTGCTTTTTATACCCTTGGCTGCAAAGTCAACCAATACGAAACACAGGCAATGCAACAAATGTTGCTTTCCCGCGGCCATACGCTCGGCGAGTTTGACGAGGTCTGCGACGGCTATATCGTCAACTCCTGCACCGTCACCGCCGTCTCCGACAAAAAATCGCGCAACGCCATTCGCCGCGCGCGCAAGCTCAACCCCGCGGCTGCCGTCGGCGTATGCGGCTGCTACGCGCAGTCCGCGCCCGCGGAAATCCGCGCGCTCGGCGTCGATGTCATGGTCGGCACCGCCGACCGCGAGGCCTTCATCCTCCAGATGGAGCAGGCCGCGCAGAATCGCCAGACCGGCACCCACTGGGAAAAGGTCGAGTCCAGCAATCTTCCGCGCGCTTTTGAGCAGCTTCCCGCCGGCGGCCTTGCCGCCCGCACGCGCGCGCTTCTGAAGGTAGAAGACGGCTGCAACAATTTCTGTTCCTACTGCATCATCCCCTACGCCCGCGGCCGCGTGC
>CAKUCT010000131.1 GCA_934643765.1 uncultured Oscillospiraceae bacterium | reverse complement strand
GAGCGGGTGACGAGGCTCGAACTCGCTACCTCCACCTTGGCAAGGTGGCGCTCTACCGGATGAGCTACACCCGCATTTCTCAAATGCAGGTATTATTATAGCGGAAGTTCGCGAAAAGTCAAGTGTTTTTTTGCGCAAATTGCGCGCTGGTGCCGCTGTTGTCATTTTCTGAAGATTCCGGCGCGCCGGGCTCAGCCGATGCGTCGGCAGAGGGCGTCTCCGGCTGTTCGGTTCCGGGGTCAGGGGACGGCTCGCTTGGCGCCTGCGGCGCGTCGGGCGAGACGGAATCGGGCTGCTCAGGGCTTTCGTCCGGCATCGGGCAGGCGGGATAGGCGGCCGGGTCCCAATAGTAGCCGTCCATGTCCTCATCATAGCGAAGCTGCAGGCCGGTCTGGTTCAGAACATCCTGCATCAGATCCAGGTGGTACCAGGTTGAACCGTCCAGGGAAATTTCGTTCCACCAATAGCTGTCGCTGCCGCGCAGGCCGCTGACCACCTGGCACTGCAGACCGACCTCCTGGCATAAAAGTGCCCAGCACTGCGCCATGCTCCAGCTGGTGGCGTAGCCCTCGCACAGAAGCGAGTAGACGGGAGTCTGCGTCTGGCGCTCGATGTAGGTGAAGCGCTCGGTGAGATACGAATACAGAAGCTGCGCCTTTTCCCAGGGACTTTCACGGAAGCGGACATAGACAGACGCGGCGCTCAGAGTGTCTGAGACCTGCTGGGCCATGCTCTCAAGCGTGCGGGCGGCCTGGGGATAGGAGAACGTCAGCTCCACAATCCGCGGCCTGCCGCCCTGCGGATAGCTCTCCACGGTGATTTGCGGCAGGGCCATAAGCCGGCCGAGATTCTGCTCATAGTATTCTTCCGCCAGAGCCGCATAGTCCGGGTCCTTGCCGTAGCCGGCGTAGATGGTAAGCACCTGGTCGTAGCTGTCCATGGCCTCATACAGGCGGTTTTTGAGTTCGCTCTCGACGTTGACATACGGAATCTGAGACAGAGGCGTCTGTGTTTCGCGGAAGGTGATGTCCACATGGATTTCATAGTAGGAGACAATCAGCGTGCACTCATGCGTCATGTAGTCGACCGCGTAGGCGCCCACGGGGTCTTCCCGGGCCACGCTGTAGGCCGCGGCGGCCAGATCGTCTTCAATGTTGCCGGTGTACTGGTTGACGCGGATGACACCGTGCTCCACGCGCGCGCGGACGAAGTCGCGGATGGCGCGGCGCAGGCCCGCATAGTCGCCGACGTTGACGACGTTTGTGTCGGCCTGGGTGTCCTGCGTCTGGCTATGCGCCGCGACGCGGGTATAGCTGGACGGGATAAAGCGGCTGCAGGCCGCCAGGACCAGACACAGAAGAAGCGCAAGTGCGGCCAGACGCAGATATTTCATCCCGTGTTACCTCCTTTTCAGCTTGGACAGGTTAGATATCGTCCGTATAGCGCTTGAAGCCTTCGCCGAGCACCTGGTGCGCCGGCTGCAGAATCATAAACGCGTTCGGGTCAATGCACTCGACGAGCTGCTTGAGCTCGGAGACCTGGCGGCTGCGGACGGCAGTCATCAGGACAGTTTTGGGCGCGCCGGTATAGCCGCCGCGGCCCTCCAGGAAGGTGACGCCGCGGTCGAGCTGGATGTCGATGGCGCGGCAGACGTCTTCATAGCGGTCGGTGATGATCAGCGCGACGCTGGAATAGTCGAGCCCGTACAGAACGCTGTCGAGCACGCGCGAGCAGATGAACAGCGTGACGGCGCTGTAGAGAGTTTTGCTGATATCGCGGAAGACAAGGCCGGTCAGCGCCAGCACGCACGTATCAAGCGCCAGCGTCACATAGCCCATTTTCACCTCGCGGAAATGGCGCTTGAGAAGCCGGGCGAGGATATCCGTGCCGCCCGTGGTGGCGCCGGAGAGAAAGACCATGCCGAGCCCTGCGCCCGTCAGCGCCGCGCCGAAGATAACGCCGAGCATCGGCTCGACCTGCGGCGCGGGGAGCGCGGCAAACAGGTCAATGAACAAAGAGTTTAGAACCATACCGGCCAGCGAGCCGAAGAAAAAGCTTTTGCCCAACTGCCGGTAGCCGATCAGAAACAGCGGTACGTTCATAACTGCGGTGTAAAGACCGATGCCGCCGCGGCCGATGAGGCGCTGGAGAATCATGGCGATACCGCTCAGGCCGCCGATGTTCAGAGAATTCGGCACCAGAAACAGATCGAAGCCCAGCGCAAAGAAAATATTCCCGAACAAAATTAGGCCGCAGTAGCGCAGCATGTTCCAGATGGGCTTATTTGTCATGCCGTTTCCTCCTTAAAGCTCCAGAGAAATCTGGGTTTCGCCGCTGTCTTCCTGCCGCACAATCGCGCCCGCGGCGGGAAGCGATCTTGTACGGTAGCGGGCCTGGTTTGCAATCGCGCTGTCAGACAGCAGCTGCGCGCGCGTCAGCACGGCGTTCTTTTTGAGTGTCATCACCGCGACGCCCTGCGTCGCGCGGGTGGTCTTGGCGGCCAGTTGTGCGGTTGAGAAGATGAGTGCCCGGCCGTCGGAGGCATAGAGCACAAGCTCCTGCTCCTGCGGCAGCTCGACGATGGCTTTGATCGGGCTTTTGTCCGAGTAGGCGCCGGTCAGCTTGCGGCGGTTGGTCTTGGTGGCGTAGCCGGAGAGCTCTACCTTGGCGCACTTGCCGTTTTCAAAGACGAACAGCAGGTTTCCCGTATAGTCGCCCGGGAAGACAGCGGCGAAGAAGCTCTCGCCCTCGTCAAAGCCGAGCTTGCCGGGAAGATAATCTCCGAGCGTGGAGGCTTTGCCGTCGTCAAAATCGGAAAGGCGCGTCTTGTAGACCTGGCAGCGGTCGGTGAAGATGAGAAGCTCTGCCGCGTTTGTTGTCTCGCGGCTCAGAAGCAGGCTGTCGCCCTCCTTGAATTTCTGTTCGCCGGACATGCGAAGAGACTGCGGCGTGATCTTTTTGAAATAGCCCTCGCGGGAAATGAAGGCCGTGACGGGGTAGTCGGGAACCTCGGGCTCTTCGGCTGCCGGCTCCACGTGGTCGTAGACCAGCTGTGTTTTGCGCGCCTGGCCGTATTTCTGCGCAACGGATTCAAGCTCCTTGCAGATGACGGATTTGATTTTCCGTTCGGAGTTCAGAAGCTCTTCAAGCTCCGCAATCTCTTTTTCCAGACTTTCGGTCTCCTGCAGACGGTTGAGCAGAAATTCCTTGTTGATGTTGCGCAGCTTGATTTCCGCCACATATTCTGCCTGCACCTGATCGATGCCGAAGCCGATCATCAAGTTCGGGATGACCTCGGCGTCAAGCTCTGTTTCGCGGATGATGCGGATGGCCTTGTCAATATCCAGAAGGATTTTGCCCAGACCCTTGAGCAGGTGCAGCTTGTCCTTCTTTTTCTGCAGCTGATGGTAGACCCGGCGGCGGACACATTCGCAGCGCCAGGCCGTCCATTCCTCAAAAATCTCGCGCACGCCCAGCACGCGCGGCATGCCGCCGATCAGAATATTGAAGTTGCAGCCGAAGCTGTCCTGCAGCGTGGTGGCGCGGAAGAGCTTCTGCATGAGCTTGTCGGGGTCCACGCCGCGCTTGAGGTCGATTGTGAGCTTCAGGCCGTTCAGATCCGTTTCGTCGCGCATGTCGGCAATTTCACGGATTTTGCCGGCCTTGATGAGCTCGGCAACTTTGTCCATGATGATCTCTGTCGCCGTGGTATAGGGAATCTCATAGATTTCAATCAGATTGCCTTCCTTGAGATAACGCCATCTGGCGCGCAGACGGAAGGTGCCGCGGCCGGTGTTGTAGATCTGCAGCATTTCCGCGGCGTCATAGAGAATTGCGCCGCCGGTGGGGAAGTCCGGCGCGGGGAGCGTGTCAAGTAAATCGGCGTCCGGGTTCTTGATGAGCGCGACGGCCGTTTTGCAGACCTCGGCGAGGTTAAATGAGCAGATATTCGACGCCATGCCGACGGCGATGCCCATGTTGGCCGCGACCAGAATGTTCGGGAACGTGGTCGGAAGCAGCGTGGGCTCTTTCATCGAGCCGTCGTAGTTGTCTGTGAAGTCGACGGTGTCTGCGTCAATGTCGCGGAACAGCTCCTGGCAGATGGGCTCAAGCTTTGCCTCGGTGTAACGCGAGGCGGCGTAGGCCATGTCGCGCGAGTAGACCTTGCCGAAGTTGCCCTTGGAGTCGACAAACGGGTGCAGCAGCGTCTCGTTGCCGCGGGCCAGGCGCACCATCGTCTCATAGATGGCCTGGTCGCCGTGGGGATTCAGGCGCATGGTCTGGCCGACGATGTTGGCAGACTTTGTGCGCGCGCCGCTCAGAAGGCCCATCTTGTACATTGTATACAGCAGCTTCCGGTGCGAGGGCTTGAAGCCGTCAATCTCCGGGATGGCGCGCGAGACGATGACCGACATCGCGTAGGGCATATAGTTGGACTCCAGCGTCTGACAGATCGGCTGCTCCATGACCTCTGCGCGCAGCCCCTGTACATGCGGGTCGATTCTTTTTTGTGGTTCCGGTTGTTTTTTCTTTGGCATAGTTTCTTCGTTCCTTCGTTTTGCGGCTTACGATACGTCCAACTGATCAAGATACTTATATCCGTTCTCGGCGATATGGTCTTTTCGTCCCTGCAGATTATCACCCAGCAGCAGATCAAAAATCTGCTGCGTCAGCGCCATGTCTTCCGGCATGACCTTGATTAACCGGCGTGTTTCGGGGTTCATGGTCGTCATCCACATCATCTCCGGGTCGTTTTCGCCAAGACCCTTGGAGCGGTTGATGGAGACCTTTTTGCCCTCCAGCGTTTTTAAAATTTCGCCCTTTTCCTGCTCGGTGTAGGCAAACCACGTTTTATCCTTGTAGTTGATCTCGTAGAGCGGGGACTCTGCGATATACACATACCCTTGCTCAATGAGCGTGGGGCAGAGCCTGTAGATCATGGTCAGAATCAGGGTGCGGATCTGGTAGCCGTCGACGTCGGCATCGGTGCAGATGATGACTTTGTTCCAGCGCAGATTTTCAAGATCAAACGCGGACAGGTCCTTGGCTTTCTTGGTCTGCACCTCCACGCCGCAGCCGAGCACGCGGATGAGATCGGTAATAATATCGGATTTGAAGATACGGTCGTAATCCGCCTTCAGACAGTTGAGAATCTTGCCGCGCACGGGCATGATGCCCTGGAACTCCGCGTCGCGCGAGAGCTTGACCGAGCCTAGAGCGGAATCGCCCTCGACGATGTAGATTTCACGCCGGGAGACGTCTTTGGTACGGCAGTCGACAAATTTCTGTACACGGTTGGAAATGTCAAGGTTGCCTGTCAGCTTCTTTTTGATGTTCAGCCGCTGCTTTTCCGCCGACTCGCGGCTTCTTTTATTGATGAGCACCTGGTCGGCAAT
>CAKUCT010000130.1 GCA_934643765.1 uncultured Oscillospiraceae bacterium | reverse complement strand
CGATTGTGCCGATCACGGGCTTTGCAAACGCGGTCGTCTCGCCCGCGATTGAGTTCAAGGCCGAGGGCTTTGTCACGGGTATGGCCGCAAAAATGTTCACCATTGCCGGGCCCGTCATCGTCTACGGAACAACCGCCAGCGTCGTCTACGGCGTTATCTACTGGCTTTGTACGAAATAAAAGAGCGCCGGACGCATAGCGTCCGGCGCTGCTTTTTTGCGTCTAGTCATCCATCGTTGGGATAGAAATATTGTCGGTGCCGTGGGCTTCGAACTCGGCGATATAATCGTCCATCCGGGAGACCAGCGCGTCATAGTTTTCGTTGGAAACCGGCTGGTAGTCCATATCGCGCCGGGCCAGTTCCTCGGCCAGAATCTCATAGAAGACGGTATCTTCATAGTCCACAATCGCTTCGTGAATGCCGCCGTCGGAAAACGCCTTGGATGGGACGTCCTCTCCGTTCCACTTTTCCACCAGCGCCTGCATGCCGTTTTCGCGGCAGAGGGCAAAGAGCTTGGATTCTACGTTGTCGTAATCTTCGATCCGATCGTCGCCGCGGGTCGAGTTCAGAATCCAATTTCCGATATAGACCAGATCCAGAAGCCGTCTGAATTCCTTTTTCGACAATTCAATCTGCATGAACTCGCCTCCTTACCACCATCATTATATACGCTTTCCGGCAGATTTTCCACTGTAAAAATCACGGTAATGTGTAAAAATGTACTTGAGTTCTTCGCGCTTTTGACATATGATATGTAAGAATCCGGCGGCATGCGTTCCGCCGAGAAAAGAGGATTTGGTCTTGAGAAAACTAAGCGTCTGTATTCTGTTTGGCGGCATTTCGCCGGAGCATGAGGTTTCCCTGCGCTCGGCGGAGTCAGTGCTGAACAACATCGACCACGAAAAGTATAATATCTTCCCCGTGGGCATCACCAAAGAGGGAGACTGGATTTTGTTCGGTGGCAAGGATTACTCCATGCTGCCTGCCGGAACCTGGCAGAACTGTGAGCAGAACCGCCGGGCGGCGCTGTCTCCGGTGCATGGGCAGGGGCTCTTGAGCTTTGAAAACGACTGCGTTGTGCGCGAGCGCATTGACGTGGTGTTCCCGGTGCTGCACGGCGAAAACGGAGAGGACGGCTCGATGCAGGGCCTTCTGCAGATCGCGGGCATTCCCTACGTGGGCCCGCATGTGGCGGCGTCGGCCGCGTGCATGGATAAGACGATCACCAAGCTCATTGCCGACCAGGCCGGTATCCGGCAGGCCGAGTGGCATCTGATAACGGCGCAGGACTGGCAGCGCGGCGCGCAGAGCTGCCTCGATGCGGTGGAAGCGAAGTTCGAGTATCCCGTCTTTGTCAAGCCGGCCGGAACTGGCTCGTCCGTCGGCGTATCAAAAGCTCGCGACCGCGAGGCGCTGGAGCAGGCGCTGCTGGACGCGCTGCGGTTTGATACAAAGGTTCTTGTGGAGGAGTTCATCGACGGCCAGGAGGTCGAGGTTGCTGTGCTCGGCAATGAGAATCCCTGCGCGTCGGTCTGCGGCGAAATTGACGCGGGCGCGGACTTCTATGACTATGAGGCAAAATACATCTCCGACAGCGCCAATCTCTACATCCCGGCCCGTCTTTCCGAGGAGGTTTCCGAGCATGTGCGCGAGACGGCGGTTCGGGTCTATGAGGCGATGGGCTGCCGCGGGCTTTCGCGTGTGGACTTCTTTGTGACGAAGAAGGACCAGGAGGTCGTCTTCAACGAGATCAACACCATCCCCGGCTTTACCTCCATTTCGATGTATCCCAAGCTCTTTGCGGCCAGCGGAATTGCCTATCCGGATCTGATCGACAATCTCATCCGGCTGGCGATGGACGAATGATATGGTGCAGGCGGCGCTGATTTCCATCACCGGCACGCAGCAGCTCGAGGGCGAAGCGCCCGAGAGCATTGAGCTGGTGACAGAGGGCTCGTACTGCTATGAGCCGGGCTACATCACGTTTTCCTATGTTGAGACGCAGATGACGGGGCTCGAGGGCGTTGTAACGACGTTCACAATCGAAGAGGAAAAGACCGTCACGCTCCGCCGGACGGGGAAGGTCAACTCCGTGATGGTCTTCGCGCCGGGAAGAGTCGATGAGTCACTCTATGAGGCGGGGCCGGGCGCTTTGATGCTGCGCGTGCAGACAAAGAATTTGACAGTGCTGATGAACGAGCACGGCGGAATTTTTGATCTGGCCTATACCATCGAGGTCGAATACGCGACGTGCGGGCTCAACAGCTATCACATCGAAATCCGGACAACATGAAGCAAATCTCCGGCAGATTTTATCAGAAATCTGCCGGAGATCGTTTACTTTTTGTGCACAATACAGTACAATAAAGGAAATACCGTGAGGTTAGACAGGAAAGGAAGCTGTATCCATGAAACAGGCACATATTTGTCTCGATGAAACGCTCGGCATCCGGTATGCGATTTTGCCGGGAGATCCGGCGCGTGTGGACCGCATTGCCGCGTGTCTGGAAAATCCCCAGGAGCTGGTCTATAACCGCGAGTACCGCAGTCTGCGCGGAAAATACAAGGGCGTGGACATTCTGGCCATGTCGACCGGCATGGGCGGCTGCTCAATGGGCATCGCGGTGGAGGAACTGCACAACATCGGCGTGCAGGCGGCTATCCGCATCGGCTCGTGCGGCGCGCTGCAGAAGGGCATTGGACTGGGCGAACTGATTCTGGTCTCCGGCGCGGTGCGCGACGACGGAGCATCAAAAGCGTATGTGCCGGGTATTTATCCGGCGGTTGCGGATTTTACGCTCTACGGCTGCTGCGTGGAGGGGGCAAAGACGGTCGGCGCGGTTACGCACGAGGGCATCTGCCACAGCCACGAGAGCTTCTATCACGAGGAGAATGCGCAGCAGAGCGCGTACTGGTCGAGCAAGGGCGTTCTGGGTGCGGACATGGAGACGGCGGCGCTGTTTACCATCGCGCGCCTGCGGGGCGTGAAAGCCGCGTCTATCCTCAATAATGTCGTGATCTATGGTGAAGATACTGCAGACGCCATCGGCGGTTATGTGGGCGGCGAAAGCGCGACAGCGCGCGGCGAGCGGCTGGAGATTCTGACGGCGCTGGAGGCCTGCTATCTGATGGAAACGAGGAAGAACGCATGAGAAAGCTGTTGGTCATTGATTGCTGCGTCCGAAAAGAAGAATCAAGAACGAGAACGCTCTTGGAAGCGTTTTTGCGCGCCGTGCCGACTGACTGCGCGGTAGAGCGCCTTGTGCTGACGGAGGAAAATCTGGCGCCGCTCACGGGAGATTTTTTTGAGCAGCGGCAGCGGCTTCTGGCTGCGGGCGATTTCTCGCATCCGCGCTTTCGCTATGCGCACCAGTTCGCGCAGGCAGATCTGGTTGTGATCGCCGCGCCGTTCTGGGATCTGGCGTTTCCGGCGCTTCTGAAGATCTACATCGAACAGGTGAGCGTCGACGGCATCACCTTCGGCGCGGGCGAAAATGGGCTGACTGGCCTGTGCCGCGGAACGGATCTGGTGTTTCTGACGACGCGCGGCGGCTTCTATACGGGCGACGCCATGGAGATGGGAAGCCGCTATCTGGATGCGCTGCATACATTTTTCGGCTTCGGAAGGTACCGCTGCGTCGCGGCCGACGGAATGGATGTTGCGGGCTTTGACGCAAAAGCGTCGCTTCAAAACGCCTGTGAAGCGGCAAAAGCGCTGGCCGCTTCGCTATAAGTACATAAAAGAAACCCCCTGCCTGCAAAATTGCGGGCAGGGGGTTTTGTTTAAATGGATTTGATGCAGTCTTTCAGGATAGAAATAAAGCGGTCACGGTCGACATCCAGGACGACGAGCGTATTTTTTGTATCAAACTGCTTGTCGCTGTAAAGATCGGTCACGGTCTTGCCGCGCGTGACAGAGCCCTGCGTTTCAACGTAGACGCCTGCGCGTTCTGCTTTGAAGAGCTCGGGATGGGCCAGGTACAGAACCGGGCATGCGTCGTGCATCGCAACACCAGACAGGCCGTATTTTTGCGAGAATGTCCAGGCGCACTGCACGCAGTGTCTTGTGAACTTGCCGGCCGCCGTTCCCGTGGCCGCCAGCTCGTCCCAGTCTTCCGGGTAGAGCATGGCTTTCATGGTGACGTCAAGGCCGCACATGACGATCGGAACGCCGGACTTGAAGACGATCTGCGCCGCCTCCGGGTCTTCAAAGATATTGAACTCTGCGGCGGGCGTGATATTGCCGCCGACGGCGGCGCCGCCCATAATCAGGATGGTGTGCAGAAGCGTTTTGAGCGCCGGATATTTGGTGAGGGCGATGGCGACGTTTGTCAGCGGGCCGATGGCGATGAGCCGGAGCTGGCCCGGGTGCTGCTTGGCACAGTCATACAGCGCGTCCCAGGCAGGCGTATCGGAAAGAGCAGCGTCCTGCGGCATGGGAAGCTCTACATCGCCAAGACCGTTACTGCCATGAAAGTGGGAGGCGGGGAACGGATCGGCGATCAGCGGGCGCGCAGCGCCGCGATAGACGGGGTAGTGCGTGCGCATGAGGCCGTTCATGCGGTGTGCGTTTGAAAACGTGTGCTCCAGGGACGCGTTTCCGCTGACGGTGGAGATGGCAAGCAGATCGATTGCCTCCAGCGCGTGCGCGGCCATGATGGCAATGGCGTCGTCAACGCCGACGTCGCAGTCAAGCCAGACAGGGAATTTGTTCATTTTGTGCCCTCCCCATAAAATTTCATGGCCTCGACCAGGCGGTCAGCGAAGGCCTGGCGGTCGACATCGAGAATGACGGTTGCGTTGGGCGCTTTGCCGGTGGTGCCCAGACGGTCGCCAACGGTGCAGCCGCGGCAATACTCGCCTTGCGTTTCGATTTCCACGTACATGTCCTGCATGGTGAAAACCTCCGGGTGGATGAGCGCCATGACGGCGCATGGGTCGTGCATGGGCGCGCCTTCATAGCCGATGGACTTGTGGAACTTGTAGAAGAACTCCAGCCATGCGGCCACAATGTCGCTGACCGGGTTCCCGAGCGCGCGGATGCGTTCAAAGTCTTCCGGAAGAATCAGCGCCTTTTCCGTGACATCCAGTCCCGCCATGATGATCGGAATGCCGGACGTGAAGACAATTTTTGCGGCCTCCGGGTCGACGAGAATGTTGAACTCCGCCGCGGGCGTCCAGTTGCCGTAGGCGATGCCGCCGCCCATCAGGGAAATGCGGGCGATTTTTTTCTTCAGCTCCGGATGGGCCAGCAGCAGCGCCGCGACGTTCGTCTCCGGGCCGGTTGCGACGATGGTAACAGGCTCGGGCGACTCGCGCAGGACCTTTGCCATCAGCTCGACGGCACCGAGCCTGGTTAGTTGCATCGAAGGCTCCGGCAGAGCCGGGCCGTCCAGCC
>CAKUCT010000129.1 GCA_934643765.1 uncultured Oscillospiraceae bacterium | reverse complement strand
CAGTGGTGGTGTTCAGACCGTAAACAATGGGTTTGCCCTTCACGATCTTAGTCTTGGCCGCAGGAGCATTGTCCTCATCGTTCTGTGCAATGTAGGTCACGTTAGCCGGAACCTTCAGCGTGAACTCATTGCTGCTGTTGACGGAGATCTTGAACAGATGATCGTAGGCCTTTGCGAAGTCCTTGCGGCTTTCGCCGTTGGTGTACCAGTACAGAGCTTCCGCGACATAGTAAGCAAGCTTGTTGTCCTTGGTAGCTGCTGCAGAGTCAGTAGCGATAGAAGAATTAGCCTCGTCGATGTAGCTATCGATAGAAGCGAACTTCTTGATGGTGCCAGTGCTGGTCTTAGCATCGAGGCCGACAACGTCAGCGTTGAGGACAGCGGTGCCCTTGTTTTCGAAGGTCATCCAAGCGATGTCGATGACGCCGTACTTGGAGGTATCAGCAGCGTCCTTCATGCCGATCACGTTGCCGTAAGCGTCATAGAAGAAGGTGTAGGTGCCGTACTCAGTGGACTTCGAGGTGTTGTAGTTCAGGTGGAAGTGGACAGCGTCCTTGATGAACTCGCCGTCGACACGGGTCTCGGACGGGTTAGAAGCAACGGAGCCGAACTTGAAGCCGTTCAGGCGGCCTTCCTTGCCAGTGGTGACTTCGACGTCCTGGATGCCTTCACGGCCCTTGTCCTGGTTGTCGTTAACATAACGCAGGGAGTAGTTGAACAGGACATAGTCGCCCTTGGTCAGGCCGTCGGGATCGTCATAGGACAGAACCTTGTTGTCGACCATGCCAGCAACGGAAGCGCAATGGCCTTCGTAGTCGAGGCAGAACGCCTTGTTGTTCTCGGACATTTCCTTCTTCGTCGCATCAGCATTGTTGTAGTTATTCAGATACGGAATGATGTCAACGGAGCCGTTGGTCTTGGTGTGGTTGTCGCGAGAAGTGCTCTTGGTGTCAACAGAGTCGACCTTGCCGAGCCAAGTTTCGATGGAGACAACAACGTAATGCTTGACATTGTCAACCTTACCAACCTGGAAGACCTGAGTCAGAACGCCCTGTGCGCCATGGGAATATTCCTTGGCCTTGTTGCAAGCGCTGTAGTCATGGCTCCAAACATAGGAGTCAGCCTCCTTGTTCCAAGTAAAGCCATCGGTTGTGCCATCAGCCTTGTAGGTATAAGCGCCAGTCTTTTTGGTGGCGTTGTTGTTCTGCAGAGCACTGTACTGATCAAGCTCACCATCGCAGTAGACAGCGTCGATTGCGATTTCGGTCTTGCGGTCAGTCTCGGGGATGCCAAGAGCAACCAGCAGGTCGCAAGCGTTGAAAGCCTTGGTGAAGGTAGCCTTCGGAGCGTCCATGACTTCAACAGTCTTATTGTTGTTCTTGTCAAGGATCCACTTGGTCTGCGGACGGAAGAACGCGTCGGTAGAGACGGTCTTGTCCAGATCAAAGTCCTTGTACAGCTTGTTGCCAGTGCTGCAAGCGCCAGCAACAGTGATGTAGAACTTGCCATCGAGCCAGTAGCCAGTCCAGGACTTGTCGCCATTGGTGCTGGTAGCCCAAACGGGGTTCTTCGGAGCCTTGAACTCGGTGCCGTATTCCACGGTCTCGCACTGCAGCGTGTCGAGCAGGATCTGAGCAGCTTCCTGACGGGTCAGAGCAGCGTCAGCCTTCCAGCCGTCAGCCAGGTTGTCGGTCAGACCGAGCTTCTTGGCCAGAGCCAGAACGTTAACAGCCCAGGACGCGCCGACAAAGCCTTCGGCTTCCTGATCGTAGCCCAGGGTAACCAGAGCCATCTTCAGGAACTGGGTGCCGGTGACGTTCGCAGTGGGAGCGAAGGTGGTGGCGTTCATGCCGGCGATGATGCCAGCGCGATAGCCGTAACCAACGTAGGACTCGCCCCAGCGGCCCTTTTCATCGGCAAAGGGGTTAACAGAGGTGTAGTAAGTCTTGATGTCGCTATCCTTGTTGTCAAAGATCGCGATCAGCTTAGCAGCCTCTTCACGGGTGATCGTTGCAGTCGGCTTGAAGTTCCCATCGGGATAGCCCTGCATCGTTTCGATAAGGTTGAGAACCTTGACAGCTTCGCTATAGTCAGCGTTGATGTCTTTCTCATCCTTATACGCTGCGCCGGCGACGGTTGCGAAACCCATCAGGGTTGCCAGAACCAGAACCAGCGCAAGAACCTTTTTGAAGTTCTTCATTGAGTTTTCCTCCTGTCTAAATTTGATTGCCGCGGGACAAAAGCCCCTTGGCCATCATCTGGCAGTATCATAATCCATCCGCGGGAAAAGGTCAAGGGGGCGGAGGGAGTTGTAATGTTCTTGTAACATTGCAGGGCGCTTTGTTACATTGCCATGTAACGCGGGCTTTCCACCGTGGGCGGGGCTTTTTTACGTGGCGCCAAGCGCCAGGGTTTTTTCTGGCGTAGCCGCCAGGCTGCTTCTTTTTCTCAAACCCGTTTTTTCTTGAAAAGAAAAAATGGGTTCGAGACTCCCGTAAAAGAACCCCAAAGGAAACCTTTCAAAAAGGTTTCCTCTGGACTCCTTCGAAAACAGAGGGGCTGCGGCCCCTCAGACTCCCCGGGGCCGCTCGGTTCGGCAGATTTGTCGGATTTTGCGGGGCATCACCTCGGCCTCTTTTTGCTGTAAATACTTGACAATCTGGCCGTTTCGATCTATACTGAACATACGAGGGTGCTACCGGCAAACGAGCAGCTCCCCAAGTGATTACAAAGAAGTAACCGCTATCTGTGGGATGATGGGCGGTTACTTCTTTTTTGCTGTTTGATCTTGACATTTTAAGGCAATCAATTTATACTGAATATAGCAAGGGTGCTACCGGCAAACGAGCAGCTCCCTAAAGTTTGGTTAAGAAGTAACCGCTATCTTTGGGACGATGGGCGGTTACTTCTTTTTGTTATTGGCCTGTATAAAGAGGCTAATAATGCCGACTATCAGGATACCGATCTGAACCAGGTCAGAATATGTAACCATGTCGCAGCCCCCCTTTCGATTTGTCGGAGGGCTCAAAAAGACGTTTTCCCTCCGCATTGCGCGGTGGGAGCCGCCCGCTTGCCGTTTATCGGTAGCACCATGTTTAAATTACCACAAATTTCTATAAAATGCAACCCCGCCTCCGGCCGGAAGCGGGGTTAAATTGACATTTTTTGCGCGGTATGCTATGATGAAAGTGCCCTTTCGGGCCAGAGAGACTTTACGATATACGGTAGGCGGTTTGGCACTTCCCAAAACGGGAGGTGATGCTGATGTGGCAGAATCGGATGCTCCGCATTCTTTGGATTCTGATATGTATCGCGTTTATGCTCTACATATTTACCATAAAAGTACGATAGCCGCCCCCCAGCCAAGGTCGCGGCTATCTTTATGATCGCTTTTTAACCTAGGCCAAACCGTTTACCGGTAAAGCCTCTCTGTTTTTATTATACCCAAAGGGGCCAAATTGTCAAGCGATTACTCGTTTTCCAGAGCCATCATCTTATCGATGCGGCGCTGGTGGCGCTCGACGTGGGAAAACGGCGTATCGAGCCAGGTGTCCACGATTTCCAGCGCCAGCTTTTCGCCCGTGGCGCCCGCTCCGAGGGCCATCATGTTGGTGTCGTTATGCTCGCGGGTGAGTCTGGCGGACATGGGGTCGGCCAGCAGGGCGCAGCGGATGCCCTTGATCTTGTTTGCCGAGATCATCATGCCGATGCCGGTTGTGCAGGCGAGGATGCCCTTGTCGCACTCGCCGGAAGCGACCGCGCGGGCCGCGGGGGCAGCGAAATCGGAATAGTCGCAGCTGGTTTTGTCGTAGCAGCCGAAGTCCTTGTAGGCAAGGCCGCGGGAATCGAGATGCTTCATAATGGCCTGTTTGAGATCAAACGCGCCATGGTCGCAGGCAAGTGCTATCATTTGGAAATGCCTCCTGTAGAATTTGATATTTATATAGTATACGCTGCGCACAAAAATTGCAAGTGCTCAAAAAAATCGCGGGCCGGATGGCCCGCGATTTTTTTCGGTTGGATTAGTCGACGTAGTTGACAGCGATGCCCTCGATTTCGGGGTTGACATTGTCGGAGTTGTTGTCGACAACGATCTCGCCGCTCATCAGCTTGGCATGGACAGCCTCATACTGCTCCATGGTGAAGTTGTTGAATCTCCAGGAGGACTCTGCGGTCGGGATACCAACATAGTCGCCTTCGGACAGGGAGTAGGTGATGAACTTGCCGCCGTAGGTGCCGTCCCACTCGCCGTTGGCCAGAGCGCCGAGGATGGTCTCGGTGACGTTCTGCAGGCCCTTCATAGCGGAGGTGACGATGCACGGATCAATGTAGCTCTGGTCGACGTCAACGCCGACGACCTTTGCGCCATGGATGTTGGCCGCTTCCACAGCGGAGGTGTAGATGCCGCCGCCGCAGGCGAAGACGATCTCGGTGCCGCCTGCGTACCAGCCTTCCATCTTCGCGGTGATGTTGGCATCGCCGAAGAACTGGCCGCCGTAGGTGTAGTTGCATTCAACTTCCACGCCGAGCTCCTTAGCTGCGTCGCGTGCGCCCTGGAGCCAGCCGTAGCCGTAACGGATAACAGCGGGAACTGCCATGCCGCCGAGGAAGCCGAGCTTGGTGTAGCCGTCCATCACGACAGCGTAGCCAGCCAGATAACCGGCCTGCTCTTCGGCGAACGTTGCGCAGACAACGTTTGCAGCGGGGTCATAGTAGGTTGCGTAGTCTTCGGTCAGATCGCCTGCGCCGACGTCAACAGCGATGAAGTAGACATCGGGGTACTTTTCCTGCTCGCGCACGATGGACCCGCCGAACAGGTAGCCAGGCATGACGACGACATTGGCGCCTTCCTTGATGGCCTGGTCGATGGAGATGCAGCGGGCATCGGTGGAGTCTTCGGTGGGCTGATAGTAGGTGTACTCGATGCCGTTGGCTTCGCAGTACGCCTTGACGCCCTGCCAGGTGGCCTGGTTGAAGGACTCGTCGTCGATGGTGCCGACGTCGGTCACGAGGGCAACCTTCGCGATGACAGCGCCGGTCTCAGCGGCGGGCTCTTCCGTCGTCTCTTCGTCAGCGGGTTCTTCGGTGGTGGTCTCTTCGGTCTTGGTTTCAGTTGCGGCAGGTTCGTCGGTCGTGGTCTCCGCTGCGGGCGTATCCTTCGATGCGCAGGCAACAAGGCCCAGAACCATAACTACTGCCAGAAGCAGAGCAAGGATCTTTTTCATGTTCGTTCCTCCAATAGTATTTTTTGCTGCGGCCCAAGCCGCTAGCCTATTATGGCACAATCGCGGGGTAAAATCAAGGAAAAATCAAATTTTTTACAACGTCATATACTCGCTTGCCCGGAACCCATACGGCATGAAGTCCTTCAAGGCGATGCTCTGGTACGTGCCGTCCTGCTTTCCCATATAGATCTGGAAC
>CAKUCT010000128.1 GCA_934643765.1 uncultured Oscillospiraceae bacterium | reverse complement strand
GCGCCGTGACAATTTCCGGCGCAGAGTGCACCACCAAATCCTATCCGAACTTCTGGCAGACGCTGGAGAGCCTGAAAGGAGCAGCGATATGAGCAGTTTTTACCATGGCGCACTGGAGCTTGCCATCTTCGGCCAGTCGCACAGCGCGGCCATCGGCGTAACCATCTCCGGTCTTCCCGCGGGCTTCGCGATTGACATGGACGAGCTCTCCGCATTTCTCCGCCGCCGAGCGCCCGGGCAGAATGCCTGGTCCACGCCGCGCAAGGAGGCAGACGCGCCGGAGTTTCTCTCCGGACTGGTCGGAAACACGACCTGCGGCGCGCCGCTCTGCGCCGTCATTCACAACACGAACACCAGAAGCCAGGACTACAGCAATCTCATTGACGTCCCCCGTCCCGGCCACGCCGACTTTACCGCGCAGGAAAAGTTCCACGGTTTTCAGGATGTCGCGGGCGGCGGCCACTTTTCCGGCAGGCTTACAGCGCCGCTTTGCATCGCAGGCGGCATCTGCAAGCAGCTTTTAAAACAGCAGGGCATTGACGTCTTTGCCCGGATTGACGAGCTTGCAGGCATTCAGGACGCTTCAGATTTTACAGAGCCCGTTTCCGAAAAGCCCTTCCCCGTCACAGACGACGCCGTTGGCGCCGCCATGCAGGCGGCCATTGCGCAGGCAAAGCAGGATGGAGACTCCGTCGGCGGCATCATCCGCTGCCAGACGGCCGGCCTTCCGGCCGGGCTCGGCGATCCGATGTTCGGCGGCCTTGAGAACAAAATCAGCCAGCTTGTCTTTGCCATTCCCGCCGTCAAGGGTCTGGAGTTCGGCGACGGCTTTGCCGCCGCCCGTCTGCGCGGCAGCGAGAATAACGACGCCTACACCGTAAAAGACGGCAAGGTCGTCACGCTGACAAATCACTGCGGCGGCATTCTCGGCGGAATTTCAAACGGCATGCCGCTCGTCTTCCGCGCCGCCGTCAAGCCCACGCCGTCGATCGCGAAGCAGCAGCAGTCCGTCAGCCTGTCTTCCATGCAGCCGTCTTCCCTTCAAATTCACGGCCGGCATGACCCGTGCATTGTCCCGCGCGCCGTCCCCTGTGTGGAGGCCGCGGCGGCCATCGCCGTCTTTGACGCACTTCTTTCAACCGGAACATATAGGAGGTAATCACCCATGAACTTAGAACAGTCCCGTAAAACCATCGACGAAATTGACCGCCAGCTGAGCGCTCTGTTTACCGAGCGCATGCACTGCGCCGCGGAGATTGCCGCCTATAAAAAGGAGAACAATCTGCCCGTGCTCGATGCCGGCCGCGAGCGCCAGAAGCTTGCCGCCATCTCAGAAATGGTTCCCGATGAGCTGGAAAACAGCGCCCGCTGCCTGTACTCGCTCATCTTCTCCCTGAGCCGCGCCTACCAGCACCGGCTGCTCGGAAACGACGCCGAGCTTCCGAAGAAGATCAAAGCCTCCATCGACACCACGCCCAACCTCTTCCCGCCGAAGGCGATGGTTGCCTGCCAGGGTGTGGAGGGCGCGTATTCGCAGCTGGCCTGCGAAAAGCTCTTCCAGGCACCGAACATCCTCTATTTCTCTAACTTCGACGCCGTCTTCTCTGCCATTGAAAAGGGGCTTTGCCAGTATGGCATCATCCCGTTGGAAAACAGCACGGCCGGCTCTGTCAACAAGGTCTATGATCTGATGCTGCAGCATGAATTTTCCATCGTCCGCAGCACCAGACTCAAAGTCGACCACAGTCTGCTCGCCAAACCCGGCGCAACGCTCTCCGGCATCCGCGAGGTCTACTCGCACGAGCAGGCCATCAGCCAGTGCCAGGATTTCTTGAAGACGCTCGGCGATGTGCAGATCATCCGCTGCGAAAACACGGCGGCGGCTGCAAAGCTTGTCGCGGAATCCGGCAGAACCGATGTTGCGGCGCTCGCCTCGCGCACCTGCGGCGCGCTGTATGGTCTGGAAGCGCTCGCCGAATGCGTGCAGGACCAGGGCAACAACTATACCCGCTTCATCTGCATCAGCAAAAAGCTTGAAATTTATCCGGGTGCGGACCGCACGAGCCTTCGCATGGTGCTGGCGCACAAGCCGGGCTCCTTGTATCAGGTGCTCTCGCTCTTTAACGCGCTCGGCATCAACCTCAACAAGCTCGAAAGCCGCCCGATTCCGGAGCGCGACTTTGAATTCGCGTTCTATTTTGATCTCGACACTTCCATCTACTCTCCGGAATTTCTGCAACTGATGGCGGAGCTGCCCGGCATCTGCGAGCAGTTCTCGTATCTCGGAAGCTACAGCGAGGTGATCTGAATGCTGCGTTGCGGACTTCTCGGCCAGCATCTTGGCCACAGCTACTCCCCGCAGATTCATAACCAGCTCGCCTCTTACGACTATCAGCTCTTTGAAAAAGAGCCGGACGAACTTGCAGACTTCCTCACCTCCGGCACCTTCGACGGTCTGAACGTCACCATCCCCTATAAAAAGGCCGTGATTCCCTATCTTGACGAGCTGTCGGAAAAGGCCCGCACCATCGGAAGCGTCAACACCATCGTCCGCCGCGGCGGAAAGCTCTATGGATACAACACGGACGCGTTCGGCTTTACGTGGATGATTCAGAAAAGCGGCGTGGACACGCACGGCAAAAAGGCGCTTGTGCTCGGCTCCGGCGGCGCGTCCGTCACCATTTGCTATGTCCTGCGCCGGCTCGGCGCGGAGCCGATTGTCATCTCCCGTCACGGGGAAGACAACTACGACAATATGGCAAAGCACCAGGACGCCGAGATTCTCATCAACACGACCCCCGTCGGCATGTATCCCGACACCGGGAAAAGCCCCTGCGATCTTCGGCAGTTCCCGCATCTGGCCGGTGTGTTTGACGTCGTCTATAACCCCGCGCGCACGGCGCTGCTTTTGCAGGCAGAGGCGCTTGGCATTCCGAATATCAACGGCTTTTCCATGCTTGTCGCGCAGGCGAAGGAAAGCTGCGAGTATTACACGCAGACGAAAATTCCAGACAGCGAAATCGACCGCATTGACCGGCTTTTGTCCTTGCAGATGCAAAATATTATCCTCATCGGCATGCCGGGCTGCGGTAAAAGCTCTGTCGGCCGTGCGCTGGCCGCGACGCTGAACCGGCCCTTTTATGACGCCGACACCATCATCGAGCAGCAAGCCGGCTGCTCAATCCCCGCGCTGTTTGCCGCGCAGGGAGAAGACGCCTTCCGCGCGCTGGAATCGAAGGTGCTGGGCGAACTTGGAAAGCTGTCCGGCGCGGTCATCGCGACCGGCGGCGGCAGCGTGACGCGCGAGGAAAACTATCCAAGTCTGCACCAGAACGGCCGCATCATCTGGCTCAAGCGCGATCTTTCGCTGCTTCCCACCGCTGGCCGCCCTGTCTCGCAGGCAAATCCCCTTGATGCACTTTATGAAGCACGCAAGGCGCTCTACGCCCGCTTCAGTGACGCCGCTGTCTGCAACGAAGGCAGCATTGCGCAGTGTGTGGAGCAGATTCAGGAGGTTTTGAAATGAAAATTCTGATTATCAACGGGCCGAACCTCAATCTGCTCGGCCTGCGCGAACCCGCGATCTACGGCGATCGGAACTATGCCGCGCTCGTGCGCTTTTGTGAAGACGCCTGCCGGGAGGAAGGCTTTGACTGCGAGGTCTTCCAGTCGAACCATGAAGGCGCCATCGTCGATAAGATTCAGGCGGCCTACGGCGTCTTTGACGGCATTGTCATAAACCCCGCGGCCTACACACACACCAGCGTCGCCATTTTAGACGCGCTCAAGGCCGTGTCCATCCCGGCCGTTGAGGTGCATCTTTCCGATGTGGACGCAAGAGAAGCCTTCCGCCATGTCTCCTACGCAGGCCTTGCCTGCTTCAAGACCTTCAAGGGCCTTGGCTTCGAGGGCTACCGGCAGGCCGTGCTCGCTCTGAAGGAGCGTCTGGCCCAGAAAAGCTAACCAAAGGTTACTGGTCATTTTTCATTGCCCACCGTACACTGTTTTTGTGTACGGTGGGATTTTTTTGCTCCTTTGCGGGCAGTTCCCTGACGGCAACGATTTGGAAGGAGAAAAAACATGAAAAAGAAACTCGCATTGCTGCTTGCGCTCATACTTTTGCTGCTGGCTCTGACCGGCTGCGGCGAAAAGGAACAGTCTGTATACGTTACGCTTGTCAACCAAAGCGGCCATGACATTACGGCCGTCCGCATCACGGCCGCAAGCGATACCGACTGGGGCGAAAATTTCCTGGATGAAACGCTCCACGACGCAGAGGGCGTGACGGTCGGCCTCGGTACATACAAAGAGTCCGAGGTGCCCACCGATTGGAACATTCTGGTCTACGGCGAAGAGGACTATATCCTGTATGACACGCAGGTCGACGAGGTGGACTTCACCATCACAGACGGAGACTACGTCATCTTCCAGACACCGGAAGAGTTCGCCAGCATCGTCGTCTGCAGCGAGCAGGAGTACGACGATCTCTACGCCGATTACACCCCGGGTGAAGCGGACGAAGCCAATTACGATGTCAACGAGATGGGAGATCTCGGCGATATCTCCGGGTATACCGGCTGCTGGAAGCTTGACAATGAGCCGTTCTACTTCGTCATCAACGAGGACTTTGAGTGGGTCGCCATCAATCTCTACGGCGAGCAGGTAGGCCCCGGCTATGTTGTAAACGAGGGCGAGAATATCACGCTCTGCATGGAAGACGACTCTCAGCTCGTCTCCCTCTGGCAGACCGCCTACGGCGATCTGAGCGACGCAAACGGCAATACGCTCACCGCCATGGACTACATCATGCTCCTGCCAACGCCGGAGGACGAACTCAACCAGACGGCCTATTTCCCGGGCGGCTTCACGAACGTCTCCATTGACTACCCCATCCAGATGGAAGCGCACGAGCACCCGAATGTCCAGAACGCCCTGAGCTTCAACGCGGTCATGGAGGACGGAACGGACGACTACTACTCCAACATCATGATCGCCTTCCAGCCCATCTCCGGGTATGATTCCTATATGGAAAAGGGCACCGCGAGCGCAAAGCCCTACATGCTGCAGATGCTGGACAGCTTCATGAAGAGCATGTATGGAAATTATCTCATCAAATCCTTCGGTTCGGACTTTGAGGACAACGGCGACTATTACAGCCTCACCGGCTATATGTGGCTCGACGGATCGGTCTTCCCGGATGGTCCGTCCCAGCCCGTGCGCGGCTGCATGGAAGTGCGCTATTACGGCCCGACCGGCTACGCTCTGGTCGCAACAACCATTGCACTGGAGAGCCGTATCCGCAACTATTTTGATATCTGCAACAACATGATGGACACCGTCTCCTACACCGCCGGCTGGAGCACGGCTCCCAAGCCTGTGCCCGCGCAGCCGAGCTATAACTACTCCGATTCCGGCGATTACGGCACGCCGTACTACTGGTACGATGAGGACGGCGACGTCTGGTACTG
>CAKUCT010000127.1 GCA_934643765.1 uncultured Oscillospiraceae bacterium | reverse complement strand
GTCTCGGGGCCGGAAATTTCTTCTCCGGCGGCCTGGCGCGCCTCCAGAAGCGTCTGGGTGTCCATCTGCAGATCGGCGACCTTGAACAGCGGCAGGCCGTGCTGGCGGCTTCCAAAAAAGTCGCCGGGGCCGCGCAGGGCCAGATCTTCTTCCGCAATTTTAAAGCCGTCTGTTGTGGCGCACAGAGCCTTTAGCCGCGCGCGGGTGGTCTCGTTATGGTTGGAGGAGACGAGCACGCAGTACGACTGCGCATCGCCTCTTCCGACGCGGCCGCGGAGCTGGTGCAGCTGGGAAAGGCCAAAGCGGTCGGCGTTTTCGATGACCATCAGCGTTGCGTTTGGAACGTCGACACCGACCTCCACGACCGTCGTGGCAACAAGGATATCCGTTTCGCCGCGGGCAAAAGCGCCGAGTGCGGCGTCTTTTTCAGCGGGCTTCATCTTGCCGTGAAGAAGTCCGACGCGCCGGTGCGGAAACACGGCCTGCTGCAGGGCCTGGGCCCAGCTTTCGGCGGATTTGAGGCTTTCCAACTCCGATTCCTCTACAGCCGGGCAGACGATATAGACCTGGTGGCCCAGGGTGCACTGCTTTTCAATAAAGCCGTTGAGCCGCTGGCGCTTGTCCTCGCCGACGAGAAAGGTCTCCACGGGCTTTCGTCCGGGCGGAAGCTCGGAAATGACCGACACGTCCAGATCGCCGTAGGCGATCAGCGAGAGCGTGCGCGGGATGGGGGTTGCCGACATAACCAGAAGATGCGGGCTTGCGGCCTTGGACGAGAGAGCGGCGCGCTGCGCCACGCCGAAGCGGTGCTGCTCGTCGCAGACGACGAGCGAAAGATCGTGGAAGGCCACATCCTGCGTCAAAAGCGCGTGCGTGCCGACAATGAGCTGCGCCGTGCCGTCCTGAATGGCCTGCTTGCACGCGCGCTTCTGCGCGCCGGAAAAAGAGCCGGTCAGAAGCGTGACGTGGATGCCGAGAGGGGAGAAAAGTCTGGAGAGCGACTGCGCATGCTGCTCGGCCAGAATTTCCGTCGGGGCCATGAAGGCTGCCTGGCGGCCGTTTTCAATGGCGCAGAAGCAGGCGGCGGCCGCGACCATGGTCTTGCCGCTGCCGACATCGCCCTGCACGAGCCGGTTCATCGGCCGCGTGCCGGACAGATCGCGCAGAATATCGTCGATGGCCGTTTGCTGCGCGCCGGTCAGATGGAAGGGTAGGAGCTGATAAAAGGCGTCCATGTGACGTGTGTCCATGGGCGCGGCGGGAATTTCCCCGCGCTTGTCGCGCAGACTTACAAGTCCGGCAGAGAAGATGAAAAACTCTTCAAAGACGAGCCGGCGCCTAGCCTGCTGCAGAAGCTCAAACGAGCGGGGATTGTGCACCGTCTCATAAGCGAGCGCGGCGGGCATCAGATGAAAGCGCGCGCGGACAGCTTCCGGCAGAATATCCGGCAGATCTGTCAGACACGCGTCGAGCGCCTGGCGGACGCAGGCACCGATCAGCTTATTGGAAATGCCGGCGGTGAGGGGATAGATGGGAAGAATGCGGCCCGTTACAACACCGGCGCTCTCCAGCGGCTCGAAGGACGGATTCTGCATCTGCAGACTGTAGCCCTCGCGGACGCTGCCGTAAAAGCGGTAGGTTTCGCCGTAGGTGAGCTGATCTTTGACGTAGGGCTGGTTGAAAAAGACAAGGTCGACGCGGCCGGTTTCATCCGCCACGCGGACCTTTACCAGCTCCATGCCCTTGCGGATGCGAGAGAGCTGCGGGTTGGAGATGACCATCGCCTCAAAGCAGGCGGGCTCGCCGGGGCGCAGACCCGCGACAGATAAAAGCTTTGTCCGGTCCTCATAGCTGCGGGGAAAGTAGGCGATGAGATCATAGAGCGTGGCGATATGAAGCTTTGAAAGCTGCTTTGCGCGCGTGGGGCCGATGCCCCTGAGCTCCGTCACCGGGGAAAATAAATCCATCGCGCCTGCCTCCATTTTTCGTAATTACTATATAGTATAGCGAATCTGCGCCGTTTGGGCAAGCATGGCCTTTTGCGCTGCAGCACGAAAAAGCCCTCCGAAGAAACCTTCGGAGGGCGTCTATTCGGCAATTAGGCCAGCTTGTTCATCTGCAGGGTGATGCTGCTCTTTTTGCGAGCGGCGTTATTCTTATGAAGAATACCCTTGTTCACAGCCTGATCGATGGACTTCACGGCAGCTTTATAAGCGCTATCGGCCTGCTCACGGTTGCCTTCGGCAACAGCGGCGTCGAACTTCTTCAGCGTGGTCTTCAGCGCGGACTTTTCCATCTTGTTGCGAGCGTTGTTGACTTTGGACACCAGAACTCTCTTCTTGGCAGACTTAATGTTGGGCATGACTACACCTCCTCCAATAGCGTTAATACCGAAACAAATCGAATCCGTTCCATGCAGAAATACATTATAGCGTGCAAGGTTCGTAAAATCAATAGTAAATTTCTTCTTTTTCCAAAAAATTTCGCATAACGGGGAGGCCGCGCGGCAAAAATAGGCCAGAGGTGAAGCACATGGGCTACAGAACAGATCTTGCCATGGAGGCATACAGCCTCTGGAAGCAGGACGCGGGGAACACAACGAAGCTTCCGGGCGTCCGCGCGCGGGAGGAAGAGGCTGATGGCGTGCATATCACGCGCGTGGAAATTCTCGACCGGCACGGCGAACAGGCACTCGGAAAGCCGCGCGGGAGCTATGTGACGCTGGAGCTGCGGGATCTTGTCCGCCGCGAGCCGGAGAGCTTTGCGCGCGCGGCGCAGGCGGTTGCAAAAGAGGCGGCTGCATTTTTAAAAGCGCCCGGGCGCGTGATTGCAGCGGGGCTTGGAAACGAGGCGGTGACGCCGGATGCGCTGGGGCCGCGCGCAGTGGAGCAGATGATTATCACAAGGCATCTGAAAAAGCAGCTGCCGGAGGCCTTCTCCGGGTTTTGCAGCGTGGCCGCGGTGCGGCCGGGTGTGCTTGCAACGAGCGGGATGGAATCTCTGGAGCTGGTGCGGGCGGCGGCCGGGTGCGTGGAGGCGGACACAGTGATTGTCATCGATGCGCTGGCTGCGGCGAGCGCGCAGCGCATCTGCACAACCGTGCAGCTCAGCGATGCGGGACTTGCGCCGGGCTCCGGCATCGGAAACCGGCGGAGCGCGTTTACACAGAAGAGCCTTGGAAGGAAGGTTCTGACCGTCGGCGTGCCGACGCTGATGGACGCTGGCGAAATGCCGGAGGGCGCGGTGCGGGGGCTGATTGTGACGCCGGGGGATATCGACGCGCGCGTGCGCGAAATGGCCCGCGTGGTGGGCTTCGGACTGAACCTGGCGCTGCATCCGGGACTGACGATTGCGGATGTGGAGAGTTTCCTGGCATAATGTTGCGGAGCGTTATGTAAACAATATTATGCGCGAAACAGGGAAAGCTGCGTAAAAAGTTCCTGTGGACAAAAATGTGGACAATGTGAAAAACTTTGCTGCGCAAGGAGAAATCCACATTTCCACATTGTTATCCACAGTTGTGCACAGCCCGGATTTGCACCGAAAAAGTTACATAACGGTAACACGGACGGAAATTACGTCGACAGCGCAACCAGGTTATTGTCAACTATTTTGACTCAAAAAATGTTAAAAAGTTCAAAATTCAGCACAATTCCGAACCTGCAAAGAAGATGTAGTTGGAAATTGTCGCAAGAAAGCCTGTATCAAAACCTTGTCCCGGGAAATACTGCAAATACACACGCAAATCGTTGGAGGTTTTGAGACTATGCAGGGAAAAGTGGAAATCAGCGGCGTCAACACGGCGAAGCTCCGAACGCTGACAAACGAGGAGATGATGCGGCTGATTGACCTGGCACAATCAGGCGACGAGCAGGCGCGGCAGAAGCTGGTGGAGGGAAACCTCAAGCTGGTGCTCTCGGTCATCCAGCGCTTCATGGGCCGCGGCGAGAATCCGGACGATCTGTTTCAGGTGGGCTGCATCGGGCTGCTCAAGGCGATTGCGAACTTTGACACATCCAAGCAGGTGCGCTTTTCAACCTACGGCGTGCCGATGATCGCGGGCGAGCTGCGGCGCTATCTGCGCGACTACAGCCCCATCCGCGTCAGCCGCTCCGTACGCGACACGGCCTACCGCGTGCTGCAGTGTAAGGAGGCGCTTCTGGCGCAGAACGGGCGCGAGCCCACGATGGAGCAGATTGCGCAGACGCTGGAGCTGCCGCTGGAAGAGGTGGTCGGAGCGATGGACGCGATTGCGTCCCCGGTGTCCCTTTATGAGCCGGTCTACTCCGACGGAGGCGACCCGCTGACCGTCATGGACCAGGTGCGAGACCCCAAGAACACGGACGAGCAGTGGCTGGACTCCATCGCATTGCGGCAGGCCATGGCGGGGCTTTCCGAGCGGGAAAAGCGGATTCTGGCGCTGCGGTTTTATGACGGACGGACGCAGATGGAGGTGGCGGGCGAGGTTGGCATCTCGCAGGCGCAGGTGTCGCGGCTGGAGAAAAACGCGCTGCGCACCATCCGCCGGGCCATCAGCGTGTCATAGCCGGAAGAATTTCCGCATAGGGTAGTGCGGGAGGGATTGCGCTATGGTCAACCGTTTTTCTGAGCTTCGCAATAAGGAGATCATCCACGTCTGCGAGGGGACGCGGCTTGGATATCTGAACGATCTTTGTATCGAAACCGACACCGGCAGAGTCACGGCGATCATTGTGCCCGGGCCCTGCCGGTTTCTGGGCCTGTTCGGGCGGGAGGCGGATTATGTCATTCCCTGGCCCTGCATCCGGCGGATCGGGGAGGATATTATCCTCGTCGACGGGCCGATCGGGCAGTGGCGCGTGGCGCGGAAGCGAAAGGGAATCTTCTGACGGACATGGCGCCTGAAAAAAGGAAAAAAATTTGAAAAAGCCCTTGCAATTACGGCGGTTTTTCAGTATAATGTCAAGGCGCTGCGAAAAGCGGCGACATTTCAAAACCACACATCCGGCGTTATTGCCTTCTTGTGCCCGAACGGGTGGAGGCCTGCCGAGCCGGATGGAGGTCAAAACAAAAGGAGAACACAAATAATGGCAGTCGTATCTATGAAGCAGCTGCTGGAAGCTGGCGTCCACTTCGGTCACCAGACCCGCCGCTGGAACCCCAAAATGGCAACCTACATCTACACCGAGCGCAACGGCATCTACATCATCGACCTGCAGAAGACGGTCAAGAAGCTCGAAGAGGCTTACTCCTTCGTGCGTGACCTGGCTGCAAACGGTCAGTCCATCCTGTTTGTCGGCACCAAGAAGCAGGCGCAGGACGCGATCAAGGAAGAGGCTGAGCGCGTCGGCCAGTACTATGTCAACGCCCGTTGGCTCGGCGGCATGCTGACCAACTTCCGCACCATGCGTACCCGTATCGACCGTCTGGCTCAGCTGAAGAAGATGGAAGAGGACGGCACGTTCGCAATGCTTCCCAAGAAGGAAGTCATCAAGCATCAGGGCGAAATCGCCAA
>CAKUCT010000126.1 GCA_934643765.1 uncultured Oscillospiraceae bacterium | reverse complement strand
GCGCAGGGCGGTTGCCGAATGGGCTTCTGAGGGCGCGCCGAACCAAGTAGGCAAGCCGGAGCTGGCGCTCCGTTATCAAGGGCCGGTATGTGTTGGCATACGCAAAGTGGGCGCGCAAGCGTCAAGCCGGGTGGCACCGCAGGAAGATTTCATCTCCTGTCCCAGCAGTTCGTTACTGTGGGACAGGAGTTTTTGTTTTTTCAGTCCCACAAAACTCTGTGCAAATACAAAGAAAGGTGGACCAAAACATGTCTGAACAAATCCCGTACAAAATCTATCTCTCCGAATCTGAAATGCCCACGGCATGGTATAATCTCCGCGCGGATATGAAAAACAAGCCCGCGCCCCTGCTGAACCCCGGCACCGGCAAGCCCATGGGCTATGACGATCTTCGCCCGGTGTTCTGTGACGAGCTGATCCGCCAGGAGCTGGACAACGACACTCCGTTTATTGAAATCCCGTCGGAAATCCGGGACTTCTACAAAATGTACCGTCCGTCTCCGCTGGTCAGAGCCTACTGCCTTGAAAAAAAGCTCGGCACCCCGGCCAAAATCTACTATAAGTTCGAGGGCAACAACACCTCGGGCAGCCATAAGCTGAACTCCGCCATCGCCCAGGCGTATTACGCCAAGCAGCAGGGCCTCAAGGGCGTCACCACCGAAACCGGCGCCGGCCAGTGGGGTACGGCTCTTTCGATGGCGTGCGCATACCTGGGCCTGGACTGCAAGGTCTACATGGTCAAGTGCTCGTATGAGCAGAAGCCGTTCCGCCGCGAGGTCATGCGCACCTATGGCGCAAGCGTCACGCCTTCTCCGTCGAACACCACGAACGTCGGCCGCAAAATTCTGGAGAAGGACCCCAACACGACCGGTTCTCTTGGCTGCGCGATCAGCGAAGCCGTGGAAGTCGCCACCACGACGCCCGGCTACCGCTATGTTCTCGGCAGCGTTCTGAACCAGGTTCTGCTCCATCAGTCGGTCATCGGTCTGGAAGCCAAGGCCGCGCTTGATAAATACGGCGTCAAGCCCGACATCATCATCGGCTGCGCCGGCGGCGGCTCGAATCTCGGCGGCCTGATCGCACCGTTTATGGGTCAGAAGCTGCGCGGCGAAGAAGACTACCGCATCATCGCCGTCGAACCCGCATCCTGCCCGAGCTTCACGCGCGGAAAGTTTGCCTACGACTTCTGCGACACCGGCATGGTCTGCCCGCTGGCGAAGATGTATACGCTTGGCTCCGGCTTCATTCCCTCGGCCAACCACGCCGGCGGCCTGCGCTACCACGGCATGAGCTCGACGCTTTCTCAGCTCTACCATGACGGCCTCATGGAAGCGCGCGCCGTCGAGCAGACGAGCGTTTTTGAAGCGGCAGAGTATTTCGCGCGCGTTGAAGGCATCCTCCCCGCCCCTGAATCCAGCCACGCCATCCGCGCGGCCATCGATGAGGCGCTCAAGTGCAAGGAAACAGGCGAAGAAAAGACCATCCTCTTCGGTCTCACCGGCACGGGCTACTTCGATCTCTACGCCTATGAATCCTACAACAACGGTATCATGACCGACACCATCCCCACCGACGAGCAGCTGGAGAAAAGCTTTGCCACGCTGCCGCAGATTGGGTAAGATTTCGGCAGACATTCTCAAATGATTCTTTGACCAAAAACCGCCGTTTGGCAGCAAAGGCTGCCAAGCGGCGGTTTTTTTGCATTGTTATTCCTCCACAAACATCCGGAACGCCGTCGGCAGCGCCACATCCGTTTCGCGCCTGCGCGCGTCCGCCCAGAAAAACGCCTCGGCTTTCCGCCTGCATACAATATAATAGCAGCGCATCTGCCAGGTGATATGCGTGAAAATATGCACCCGCTCCACGCTCTTCACGAGCTCCGCGGGCTCGCATCCGGCTTTTTCCACGAACGAAAGCGCCTGCGCCGCCTCCAGCTTTCCCTCCACATTCGGAAGCTCCCAGAGCCCGGCAAGAAGCCCCTTCGCCGGCCGCTTGCAGACGGCAAGCGCGTCCCCGCACGTCAGATAAAAAACGGTTTTCTCCTCTATCTTCCGCGCCTTTTTCGCTTCCTTGACCGGGTACGCCTGCCACGAGCCGTGCGCGTAGGCTCTGCAAAGCATGCGCAGCGGGCAGCTTTCGCACTGCGGCGCGCCGTTTGGCGCGCAGACCATCGCGCCAAGCTCCATCAGCGCCTGCGTCAGCTCTCCGCGCGGCCCCGCCTCATAAACGGGAAGCAGCGCTTCGCGGTAGGCGTTTTTTGTTTTCTGGTTCGTAACAGGTGCTTCGTCTTCCATCACGCGCGACAACACCCGCAGCACGTTCCCGTCCACCGCCGGCGCCGGCAGCTCAAAGCAGATCGAGCAGATGGCCCCTGCCGTATAGTCCCCGATGCCGGGCAGCGCGCGCACCGCCTCATAGGTCTCCGGGAAGCGCCCGCCGTAATCCTCCACAATCACTCTTGCCGCCTTCTGCAGATTCCGCACGCGGCTGTAATAGCCAAGCCCCTCCCAGAGCTTGTTGAGCCTGTCCGGGTCGCAGGCGGCCAGCGCTTCTATCGTCGGAAGCTCCGCCAGGAACCGCGCGTAATAGCCCTTCACAGCCTCAACCCTTGTCTGCTGCAGCATAATCTCCGACAGCCACACATGATAAGGCTCGCGGTCCTGCCGCCAGGGAAGCTCCCGGTGCCCAGCTGCATACCAGGCCAGAAGCCGCTTCGATAGTCCTTCCGGTAACCGCTCCATGGCAAACTCCCCCTTCCTTCGCTTCTTTTCCGCTGTATTGTATCCGCCTTTTGCGCGCTTGTCAAATGGCCCGCGCAAAGCTATAATGAATTTGGGGCGTATCTCCAATTTTCAGATTTAACTATAAAACATACGAGGTACTATCGTGACACTTTCGCAAAAGAAGCTGTTCCTGCTCGACATGGACGGCACCATTTATCTCGGAGACCGGCTGTTTGACGGAACGCTCGATTTCCTGCACGCCGTCAAAGCGCGCGGCGGACGCTACGTCTTTCTGACCAACAACTCCTCGCGCGGCATCGACCGCTATCTTGAAAAGCTGCAGGCCATGGGCATTGCGGCGCAGCCGGACGAGTTTTTTACCTCCGCCGACGCCACCATCCGCTATCTGAAAGCGGCGTATCCATCCGGCATGGTCTATTATGTCTGCGGCACGGAGTCTCTCAAGCGCCAGCTGCGCGCCGCCGGTCTCAAAATCGCCGAACGGCCGGACGATACGGTAGGCGCGGTCCTGCTCGGCTATGACACCGAGCTCACCTATCAGAAGCTGGAGGACTGCTGCATTCTGCTCATGCGCGGCGCGGACTACATCGCCACGCATCCGGACATGGTCTGCCCCACCTGGTACGGCAGCGCGCCGGATTGCGGCAGCGTCATCGAAATGCTCTGCACCGCGACCGGCCGCCGCCCGAAGGTCATCGGCAAGCCCCAGCCGGAGATGGCGCTCTACGCCATGGAGCGCTTCGGCGCGGGCAAGGACGAAACCTGCCTCATCGGTGACCGGCTCTATACCGACATTGCCTGCGGCGTGAACGCCGGAATTGACACCGTGTTTGTCCTCTCCGGCGAAGGCGTCATGGCCGACATTGAAAAATATCACGTGCAGCCCACTTGGATTCTTCCCGATATCCGCGCCGTATACAACGAAATAAAGGAGATTGCGCCATGAAGCTCAACAACAAACGCACCATCTTGACCGGCCTTGCCTTCTTGTCCATCTGCGCCTTCTGGCAGATGTATGACAATATCATCCCGCTCATCCTGACCAAGACGTTCCATATGAACGAGACGTTCTCCGGCGCGATTATGGCGGCGGACAACATTCTGGCGCTGTTCCTGCTGCCGTTTTTCGGCGCGCTGTCCGACCGGACCAACACAAAAATCGGCAAGCGCATGCCCTACATCCTCTTTGGAACCGGCTGCGCGGTGATTCTGATGAATCTTCTTCCGCTGATCGACAACAGCTACGCCGCGAACCCCAGCCCTCTGAAGCTGGCCTCGTTTGTCATTGTTCTGGGCCTGCTGCTCATCGCCATGGGCACCTACCGCTCGCCCGCGGTGGCCTTGATGCCGGATCTGACGCCGAAGCCCCTTCGCTCGCGCGGCAATGCCATCATCAATCTCATGGGCGCGGTCGGCGGCATTCTTTATCTTGGCGTTGCGGCCGTGCTCTACTCCAAAAAGCGCCTTGCCGCGCTGGGTCTGGACAGTGCTGCGCGGCTTGACTATCAGCCGCTGTTTCTCGTCGTCTCGGCCATCATGTTCCTCTCCGTCGCCATTTTGTTCCTGACCATCAAGGAGCCGAAGCTTGCCGAAGAGAACCGGAAGCTGGAGGCGCAGCACCCCGAGTGGAACCTTGCAACCGAGGACGCCTCCGGCCACGAGGTGCTTCCCGCACCCGTCAAGCGGAGCCTTGGCTTCCTGCTTGCCTCCATCAGCTTCTGGTTCATCGGCTACAACGGCGTGACGACCTGGTTCACCACCTACGTTGACACCGTCATGGGCCAGGGTCTTGGCGGCGCGTCGACCTGCCTTCTGATTGCAACCGGCGGCGCCATCGTCTCGTATATTCCCATTGGCGCCTTGGCCGCGAAAATCGGCCGGAAACGGACCATCCAATTCGGCACCATCCTGCTTTCCGTCTGCTTCGCGCTCGGCTATGTGCTCACGACTACTTTCTCCTCCATCAACGCCGTCATGTTTCTGGTCTTCGCGCTCGTCGGCCTTGCATGGGCCGCGATCAACGTCAACTCGCTGCCGATGGTCGTTGAGATGTGCCGCGGCTCTGATACCGGCAAGTTCACCGGCTACTACTATACGGCCTCCATGGCCGCGCAGGTGGTCACGCCGGTGCTGGCCGGCACATTGATGCGCAATGTCAGCTATAAGGTTCTGTTCCCGTATGCCGCCTTCTTTGTCGCGTTGTCGTTTGTCACGATGTGCTTCGTCCGGCACGGCGATGTGAAAGCGGAGGCGAAGAAGGGCCTGGAAGCATTCGAAGATATGGACGACTAATACATTTCAAAAGAAGGCATATTTATGATTCTGCTCCTGATTTTACTGATTCTTGCCGCGCTCTATGTCCTGGCTCTGCAGGGCAGGCGCCATCATCCGCTTCTTCCCGCGCTGCGCGCGCAGCGCTTTGCCCACCGGGGCTATCACGACAAGCCGCAGGTGCCGGAAAACAGCCTCCCCGCCTTCCGCCGGGCCATCGAGCATGGCTGGGGCGCAGAGCTGGACGTGCATCTTTTAAAGGACGGCACGCTCGCCGTGTTCCACGACTCCGACCTCTCGCGCTGCACCGGCCAGCCCGGCATGATTGAAGATCTGACGCTGGACGAACTGAAGGCGCTGCGTCTGGAAGGAACCGGCGAACAGATTCCGCTGTTTGATGAGGTGCTGGCCCTGTTTGAAGCCGCGACACCGCTCATCATTGAGCTCAAAAGCGCCAAGGGCAATCACCTTGCGCTCTCCAAGGCCGTCTGCGAGCGGCTGGACAGCTACAAGGGTTCGTTCTGTATCGAGTCCTTTGATCCGTTCTG
>CAKUCT010000125.1 GCA_934643765.1 uncultured Oscillospiraceae bacterium | reverse complement strand
GTCTATCTCTGGAAGCCAGAGCTGTTCTCGTGCCTTCCCTGCCGGATCGAGGTCTGTCTGATTGATGGCGAGCATCTGGGGCAGACCGTCCCGGAAGCGGGTGATACCTGCCTTGCCGCGACAAGCTGCGATGCGCAGGCAGTACGCGAGGAAATTCTTTCTGTGATGAAGCGGGTTGTAGCAGCCCATTGAGGCAGCAAAGCGCCCCGGACGAAAGTCCAGGGCGCTTGAGAATTACGGGGGAACCTGGACATTCAGAACATAAAGTACAGGTTCACACAGGCGAGGACGGCTGCAATCACCAAAAATACGGTGTTGATGATCTTGCTCGCCTTGGACTCGGCGTGTTTCCTGCAGAAAAAGAGATACATCGCCCATACAAGGTAGGTAAGAACCGTCAGCCAGCCGACGCGAATAAGCAGAGAAAGGCAGAACAGCATATTGACAATGCCCATGCCCCGCTCCGAAAAGAACACTTCCTTCAGCTTTTTCATCCCGCACCTCCGCGATTTTCTTTTTCCCAGCATATCACAGTCTGCATCAACGTGCAAGACCGCCCGCAGATTGTTCTGCGGGCGGTCTTCTGCCTTGTTACTTTACTAGCTCTGCCTCGGCATCTTTGCCGAGTCTTCTGAGCATCGTCTTTTTGACGGCTCTGAAAATGTTCTGGTAGCCGGTACACCGGCACAGGTGGCCGGAGAGGAGCTTTCGCAGTTCCTCGTCGGAATACTCCACACCTGCATTCAGAATCTCGGTCGCCGTCAGGATAAAGCCCGGCGTGCAGAAGCCGCACTGAATGGCCGTCTCGTCGATGAACGCCTTCTGGATATCCGACAGCGTGCCGTCGGGGTTCATCAGGCCCTCCAGCGTAATGATGTTCTTCCCCTCTGCCCACACCGCAAGATACAGGCAGGAGTTGATAGCCTCGCCGTCAATGAGCACCGTGCACGCGCCGCACTCGCCAACCTCGCAGCCCTTTTTAACGGAAGTCAGATGATAATTGTTGCGCAGCATGTCCGTCAGACTCGCGCGGACGTCTACCATCTGCTCGCGCGTTTTGCCGTTGACCGTGCATTTTACAAGCTTATACTGTGCCATTACACGTCACCTCCGCAGCGTTTGACCGACTCAATGAGGCACCGCTTGGCCATTTCCACGGCAATATGCTGCCGGAATGCCTTGCTGGCGCGCCAGGAATCTCTGGGGTGGATATCCTCCAGAACCGTCTTGGAAAAGGTCTCAATGTTTTCCAGTGTGACCGCTTTTCCGTTGATGAACGTCTCTGCGCTCGGCACGCGCATCGGGACTGGGCCCGCCACGCCGTAGGCAATTCGCACGCGCTCAAATGTCTTCTTATCCTCCGACAGCCGGCAGTTCACCGAGCAGCCGGTCGTGGCGATATCCATCGCGTTGCGCATGGCGTATTTGATATAGAAGCCCGCCGTGCGGTCGTAAGATTCCTTCGGGATGATAACAGCCGTCTGAATTTCGCCGTCTTCGATGTTGATATCCACAGTGCCGGCCTTGATATAGAAGTCCTTGATGGGAAGATAGCGCTTGCCGTTCTTGCCGGTCAGCTCAATGATCGCCTCCCAGGCGTGAAGCGTCGAAGCGGAGTCGGCGGAGGTCACACCGTTGCAGGTATTGCCGCCGATGGTACCGGCGTTGCGGATCTGCGGGCCGCCCACCATGTCGACGGCTTCCCCTAGAACATTGATGTATTTCTGAATGATCGGATTATGCGTAATATGGGAGAACGTTGTGAGGCTTCCGATGCGGATGGCCTCGTTTTCGTCCAGACAGATGCCGCGGATTTCATCGAGCGCCTGAATGGAGATAAGCTCCTTGCCCGCGCGTTTGCCCTCGCGCATCTGAACCAGAACGTCCGTGCCGCCGGCAATGATCTGCGCTTCCGGATGCTCCAGACGCAGCTGCACCGCGTGTTCTACACTTGTCGCTTCATAGAGCGCTTTCATATCATACATAGCTTATTTCCCCTCCTTCTCCCAATCGTCATGGATGAGTCCGGCCTTCGAGAATTCCGCATACAGAACGTGCGGCGTAATGGGCGCGCGGTCGATGGCGACGCCGGTCGCCTGCAAAATCGCGTTGCGGATCGCCGGCGCACCGGAGCACGCAGGCGGCTCGCCGAGCGCCTTGGTTCCGAACGGAGACGTCGGCTCCGGATTTTCCACGAACAGCGCCTCCAGATCCGGATGGTCCATAAAGGTCGAAAGCTTATAGTCCAGCAGGTTGTTGTTGAGCGGCCGGCCGGTCTTCTCATCGAACAGCAGCTGCTCCGACATACCGTAGCCGATAGCCATCGACATGCCGCCGTGCACCTGCGCTTCGGCCAGCGCCGGGTTGATCAGGCTGCCGCAGTCGTGGACATTGATCAGACGCAGAAGCTTGACCTTGCACATCGGGATATCCACCTCAACCTCGGCAAAGCTGCAGCCGAAGGAATAGGCGTTGTTGCGGATGGTGTAAGTAGATTCCGCCGTGATATGCTCGGAATCCGCGGCATTATACTGCGCGTTCATGGCCAGCTCCTTGAGGCTCATGAGCACCTTACCGTCTATGATGCGGACAATGTTGCCCTGCTCAATTTTCATATTTTCCTTTGCCTGCCGCGTAATTTTGGATGCGTAGGCCAGAATCTTCTGCTTCAGAAGCTCGCCCGTCTGCCGGATGGCAAAGCCCGCAACATAGGTCTGCCGGGAGGCGTAGGCGCCAAGGCCGGTCGGCGTGATGTCCGAGTCCTGACAGGAGACGACGTGCACGTCGCGGTAGCTGGCAAGACCCACAACCTCCGCCGTCATCTGCGAATAGGCCGTATCGGCGCCCTGGCCGATTTCCGTCTCGCCGCACTGCATGGTGACCGTACCATCTAAGTTCAGCTGCATACGGTTGGACGAGGTTTCAAGCGAAATGGGGTAGACCGCGGTATTATACCAGAAAGCCGCCATGCCGATGCCGCGGCGGACAGGACCCGTCTGGTTCTGGTATTCTTTGAGCTTCTGGTCATAATCAATGGCCTTGCGGCCCTTTTCCATACACTCGCGGAAGGAATCATAATAGTTGACATTGTGCGAGAAGCCGTCTTCATAGCCCTGGGGCATGATGAACTTATTGCGGTACTCCAGAGGATTCATACCGACCGCCAGCGCGCACTCTTCGATGTTTGCGTCGTCTGCAAACGATGCCTGCGGCATGCCGTAGCCGCGCATGGCGCCCGCAACGGGCCGGTTGGTGTAGACCGTGTAGGCATCGCCTTCAAAGTTGTCACACGGATAAATCTGCGGGAACGAACCCATGGCTTTTGCCACGATCGAATGGCCGTGGGACGCGTAGGCGCCCTGATTGGAGAAGCACTCGACCTTGCGCGCGGCAATCGAGCCGTCTTTATGGAGCCAGGTGATGATATGGAAGCGGATGGCATGGCGCACGCGGTTCGACACAAAAGTCTCTTCGCGCGCGCAGTCGATGCGCACGCACTGGCCGTTTACCTGCGTGGAGCACCAGGCGCAAAGCGGCTCATAGAGCGCGTCCTGCTTGTTGCCGAAGCCGCCGCCGATGTACGGCTTGATGACCTGGATATCGGCCCAGGGCCGCCCCAGCGCCTGGCCGACGACGCGGCGGATGATGTGCGGAATCTGTGTGGACGAGACGACCGTGATACGGCCGTTTTCCGCGTAAGCAAAGCAGCCGTGGTTCTCGATATGACAATGCTGAACGGTCGGTGTATCGTACCAGCCCTCTACCTTAATCAGGCCCGGCTCTTTGATCGCCTCTTCATAGTTGCCCTTGGCCATTGACGTGTGCTTGAGAATATTATTCGGGAACTCGTCATGCAGCTGCGGCGCGTCCGGCTCCATCGCCTTCTGCACGTCCAGCACGAACGGCAGCACATCGTACTCTACCTTCAGCGCCCGCACGCCCTGCATGGCCGCGACCTCGTTTTCGGCAATGACGACGGCGACCTCGTCTCCGTAATAGCGCACGTGCCGGTTGAGCAAATACCGGTCGGCAACGTCCTGATGGCCCGGGTCCATCGACCAGGGGTGGCCCGCGGTCGGGAAGGGGATATCCGGCACGTCGAAGCACGTCAGCACCTTGACCACGCCCTCAATGGCTTCCGCCGCGGACGTGTCGATGGACTTGACATATCCGTGAGCAATTTCGGAATGCTTGATGCGCACATACAATGCGCCCGCCGGCATCCGGTCTTCATAATACTTGGTTCTGCCTGTTGCTTTGTCAAAAGCGTCGACACGAACCTCGCTTTTGCCTACGATGCTCATAGTCTGACCTCCATTTTCGCTGGCATTGGAAAATGGCCCGGAAGGATACAAAACCGGCCTTTTCCTGCTCTATTTTGGTTTCATTTTAGCACACGGCGGCGCAAAGCGAAAGCAAAAAGCATTATCCTATTTTAGAGATAACGCTTTTTTCGGAATGATCGAAATTTTTGGCGGTTTCTTGCATGATTGCTCAAAAATGGGTATACTGAATTGTAGAAAATCACGGAGGTCTCTTTTTATGCCGGATGCAGCAAAACCCGCCATCGGGTGTCTGATTATGGCGGCCGGAAATGCCAGCCGCTTTGGAGAAAACAAGCTCTTTGCGCAATATCGCGGAAAAACGCTTCTGGAACTGGCGCTCATGGCCGTGCCGCAGGGGCTGTTTTCCCGCGTGACGGTCGTCAGCCAATATGACAGAGCCCTGCGCCTGGCCGAATTATATGGCTTTGACGCGATCGAAAACCGTGAGCCAGCGCTTGGCGTCAGCCACACGATCTTCCTCGGCACCGCTGCCATGCAGGACCTGGATGCCATCTTATACATGGTCGCGGACCAGCCGCTTCTGCAGCCAGCCTCCGTCTGCGCCGTCGCTGAGCGCTGGATGCGTGAGCCGCAATGCATCATTGGCGCGGCGCACAATGGCGTACGCGGCAATCCCTGCATCTTCCCGAAAGCGTTTTTCCCGGAACTCATGCAGCTTGAGGGCGACCGGGGCGGAAGCCGCGTCATTCGGGCGCACGAGGACGTACTGCATCTGGTTGAAATTCCGCCCGAAGAGCTCTATGACTGCGACACCAAGCTCGCGCTGGATCAATTAAAAGCAGAGACGGCCGGTTAAGAGGCGATCTTTTGCTCAAAACCCGCTTTTTGACAAGCAACCCGCGCCCCGGAACCGGGGCGCGGGTTTTGTTTGTTATTCTTCCGGGTTCTCTTCCAGCGGCGTACTCTCCAGCAGGCTCTTGCGCAGATCGATCGCCTCCGCCAGATCCTCCCACGGAACAAAAAGCTCGATCTCCGCGTGCGTCTGGCCGAAGGCCACAGAGTACAGAACGCTCCGCGCCTGCCTTGCAAGGCAGGAAATGCCCGCGTCCTTCAAAAGTTCCTGCATGGCCTCGCCCCAGGGAGATTCCATCGTCGCCAGATAGCAGTAATCACCGTCTTCCGGTGCGCGCAGCGGCGCCGCGCCGCAGTAGGGGCAGACAGGCCCCTGGCAAACCAAATGACAGTTTTCGCAGTAGTACAACATATCTGTCCCCCTTCCTTTCTTTTGCGTCCGTTTTTTACTTTCCTGTCTTCAGCTGCCGGCGCTCTTCTTTTGTATGGAAGAACATCTCCATCACCGGGATGAACAGGAAGCAGATGAGCGCCGCCGTAAACCCGCCGTTATACAGCAGGAACCCGCCGTGCGTGAGCGGCACGCTCGTAACCAGACCATAGTGCAGC
>CAKUCT010000124.1 GCA_934643765.1 uncultured Oscillospiraceae bacterium | reverse complement strand
GTTCCCATACCGAACACAGAAGTTAAGCTCACTTCCGCCGACAATACTTGCCGGGTGACTGGCCGGGAAGATAGGTAGTGCCAATGTTGAAAAAACCGTCTGTCAATTGACAGACGGTTTTCTTTTTATTCGTTGATGCCCAGCTGCAGAACATCCGGCCTTGCGTAATGCCCGCAGGCGTCAAATTCCATGCGGCTGGCAGGAACCTTTTGCATATCCAAATCTGCGTAAATAATGGCCTCTTTGTCCCAGACGGTTTCGGATGCCTCATGGCCAAAGGGATCGATCACGCAGCTGCCGCCACGGCAGACAATCTCCGGAAGGCGGACGATTTCATCCAATCCGCTTTTCGTTTCGGGGTAGTCTGATTTGCGGAAAAATAGATCGGCGTTTATAAAATAGCAATGGCCTTCGATCGCGATATGCCGGATGGTATGCTGCCATTCGGGGTTATCGTTGGTATTCGGCGAAATGTAAATCGAAATGCCTTTTTCATAGAGCGCTGCGCGCGCCAGCGGCATATAGCTCTCCCAGCAGATCAGACTTCCGATTTTGCCCCAGGGCGTATCCAGCACCGGGAAATAGTCCTGGTTACCGTCACCCCATACAAGGCGCTCGGCGCCGGTTGGTTTGAGTTTTCGATGATTGAGCGCCGTTCCATCCGGCGCAATCAACATATTGGAGTTATAGAGCGTGGCGTTTCTGGCGTCGCGCTCGGAATAGCCAGTGCTGAGATAGATATTGTGCTTCTTGGCGCAGGCGATCAGCGCCGACATTTCGGGCCCATCGGCCAGAAGAGAATTATCATAGTAGAGCTTCCAGTCTGCGCGGCCGGCCTCCTCACGATGGCCGACGGTATAGCCGAAGGTCATGCCGTAGGGGTAGCCCGGGAGAAAGAGCTCGGGAAAGACGACGAGTTCTGCCCCGTTGGCGCAGGCCACATCAATTAGCTCGATGGCCTTTTGCAGACACGCGTCTTTTTGAAACATAACAGGCGCTGCCTGAATGATCGCCACGCGGCAATTCGTTTTTAAATCCTGCATGTCTTATTCTCCATAGCCGTTTGGATTGTTCTTCTGCCAGTTCCACGAATCGCGGCACATATCCTCAAGCGTGCGCTTTGCTGTCCAGCCGAGAACCCGCTTCGCTTTGCCGGGATCGGCAAACACGGTGGCAAGATCACCCGCGCGGCAGGCGCCGATAATGTAGGGAACTTTTACAGCATTGACCGCCTGAAAGGTGTCCACCATGTCGAGTACGCTGTAGCCCTTGCCGGTTCCCAGATTGAAAATCTCGCAGCCAGCGTGCGCGCTTGCATACCGAAGCGCGGCCAAATGACCCTCGGCCAGATCGCAGACGTGAATGTAATCACGCACGCCGGTGCCGTCTGGTGTGTCGTAGGTGTCACCATAGACGGTCAGCTGCTGAAGCTTGCCGACTGCAACCTGAGTGATGTACGGCATCAGATTGTTCGGAATTCCGTTCGGATTTTCGCCGATCAGTCCGGATGGATGCGCGCCGATCGGGTTAAAATAGCGCAGCAGCACCACGTGCAGCGTTGGATCCGCCTTCGCCGCGTCCATCAGAATCTGCTCAATCATCAGCTTTGTCCAGCCGTAGGGGTTGGAGCAGCGGCCCGTCGGCGCGGATTCCGTCAGAGGCGCCGGCTGATCGCCGTAGACCGTGGCGGACGAAGAAAACACAAATTCCTTGCAGCCAAATTCCTGCATGACTTCCAGCACAGAAAGCGCCGAATCCAGGTTGTTGCGGTAATAGGCCAGCGGCAGGCGGACGGACTCGCCGACAGCCTTAAGGCCAGCAAAGTGGATAACGCCGGTAATGTTCTGATCAGAGAAGACACGGCGCAGCGCCTGCTTGTCGCAGACGTCGATATCGTAGAGCGCAGGCTGCTTGCCGGTAATCTGCGCGATCCGGCCGAGCACCTTCGGCGAGCTGTTTGAAAAATTATCGGCCAGCACAACCTCCACACCGGCGTCCAGACAGGAAACGGCCGTGTGTGAACCAATAAAACCGGCGCCGCCGGTCAGTAAAATTGCCATGAAGATACCTCCTGTGGCCCCGCTTATCTGCAGAAAAGGGGTCAGTCGCAGTATAGCACGTGCGGAAAAAAAGCGCAAGAGTCCATTGCGGCCGCAAATGCGCGAAAACACCGGCCGGAGGCGGTTGCGCGGGTTTGCCGGGATGCGATGATGGCGAAAAACGCAAAATGCCTCTTCCAAATAAGCTTTGTATCCGGTATAATAAACAATAGACGTTCAGCCCAGAGCAGGAAGGATGACACAATGGCGAAACTTTACTTCAAATACGGCGCGATGGGTTCCAGCAAAACAGCAACCGCGCTGATTACCAAATACAACTATGAAGAGCGCGGCATGAAGGTCTGGCTGATGAAGCCGTCGGCGGATTCCCGCGACGGACAGTTTACGCTGCGTTCGCGCATCGGCCTGGCCTCGGTCTGCGAGGCGGTTGGCCCGGAGGTAGATATCCGCGCACTGTACGCCGCGCGGGAGAAGGTGGACGTCATCATTGTCGATGAGTGCCAGTTCCTGACGGTTGCGCAGATTGACCAGCTGCGAGAACTGGTGGACCGGGAGAATCTGCCGGTGCTGTGCTTCGGCCTGCGGACGGATTTCCAGACGAAGCTCTTTCCGGGAAGTCTGCGGCTGTTTGAGCTGGCGGACTCCATCACCGAGATCAAGACGATCTGCGACTGCGGACGCAAGGCAACGGTCAATGCGCGTATTGACGCCGACGGCTACGTGATTACCGAGGGCAGTCAGGTATTTATCGGCGGAAATGACAGCTACATTGCCATGTGCCATAAATGTTATCAGGACTATATTTTACAGCATAGAAAGGTGGAACTGCTCCATGGAACTGAAAGAAATTCTGAGTAAGGTAGATCATACACTGCTTGGCCAGGCTGCGACCTGGGCAGAAATCAAGGCCATCTGCGACGATGGCATCAAGTATCAGACGGCTTCTGTCTGCATCCCGGCCTCTTATGTGAAACAGGCCAAGGACTATGTGGAAGACAAGCTTCCCATCTGCACGGTCATCGGCTTCCCGAACGGCTATGACACGACAAAGGCAAAATGCTTTGAGGCGAGCGACGCCGTAGAAAACGGCGCGGATGAAGTGGACATGGTCATCAACATTGGCTGGGTCAAAGATCAGAGATGGGACGATCTGCTGGCGGAAATCAAGGCTGTGAAGGCTGCGTGCCACGGAAAGCTTCTGAAGGTCATCATTGAAACGTGCCTTTTGACCGACGAAGAAAAGATCAAGATGTGCGAAATTGTCTCTGACTCCGGCGCGGATTTCATTAAGACCTCCACGGGCTTCTCCACGGCTGGCGCTACGTTCCATGATGTGGAGCTGTTCGCCAAACATGTCAAGCCCGGCGTAAAGATCAAGGCGGCCGGCGGCATTTCCTCGCTGGACGACGCGGAAAAGTTCATTGCGCTCGGTGCGTCGAGACTTGGCACCAGCCGCATTGTCAAAATTGTCAAGAAGATGGAGCAGGAAGGCTGAGGCGAAGAGAACCGCCGCATAAGCCTTTATACATTATAATATAAAAGGAGAAATAACCTATGGCCAACTATCCGACTCCGCATATCAACGCCAAACCCGGTGATTTCGGCAAAACGGTTCTGATGCCCGGCGATCCGCTGCGCGCAAAGTTTATCGCGGAAAACTTCCTGGAGAATGCTGTGCTGGTCAACAATGTCCGCGGCGTGCAGGGCTACACCGGCACCTATCAGGGTACAAAGGTCTCCGTCATGGCCTCCGGCATGGGCATGCCGTCGATGGGCATCTACTCCTGGGAGCTGTACACGGTTTTTGATGTGGAAAACATCATCCGCATCGGCTCAACCGGCGCGCTGCGCGATGATATCAAGCTGCGCGATATCGTCATCGGCCAGGGCGCCTGCACCGATTCCAACTGGGCCAGCCAGTACCATCTGTCAGGCACCTTTGCACCCATTGCCGATTTCCACATGCTGGAGACTGCCGTGGAAACAGCAAAGGAGCTGAACCTGTGCTACCATGTCGGTAACATTCTCTCGTCCGACCGCTTCTATGGTGATGACGGCGATATGCCCGAAGGCATGGTCGCAAACCACGGCTGGACGAAGATGGGCGTGCTCGCGGTCGAGATGGAGGCGGCGGCGCTCTATATGAACGCGGCCAGAAGCGGCAAGCATGCGCTTGCCATCTGCACGGTCTCCGATCATATCTACAAGCATGAGGCGACCACGGCTGAAGAACGCCAGAACGGCTTTACCCAGATGATGGAGCTGGCGCTCAAGACGGCTGTAAAGCTCGAAAAATAAGAAAAAGCGCCGTGTAACAGCGGCGCTTTTTGACCCGAAAGGATGAAAACGATGAAACGTATTTTTTTGATTGTGCTCGATTCCTGCGGCATTGGCTACGAGCCGGACGCAGACAAGTTCGGTGATGTCGGGGCGGATACCCTGCGTACCTGCGCGACCTCGGCAAAATTTGATATGAAGAACCTGATTGCCATGGGCCTTGGCAATCTGGACGGCATTGATTATCTGCCGAAGAGCGAGCAGCCCGTGGTGGCGCTTGCAAGACTGCAGGAGCGCTCCATGGGCAAGGACACGACGATCGGCCACTGGGAGATTGCGGGCATTGTCTCGGAAAATCCACTGCCGACGTACCCGAACGGCTTCCCGCAGGACGTGCTGGATGAGTTTTCTCGCCAGACAGGCCGGAAGGTGCTCTGCAATAAGCCCTATTCCGGCACGGATGTGATCCGGGACTATGGCCGCGAGCAGGTAGAAACGGGCGCGCTGATTGTCTACACCTCTGCCGACTCTGTGTTCCAGATCGCGGCGCATGAGGATGTGGTTCCGCCGGAGCAGCTGTATGAATACTGCCGCATTGCCCGGAATATTCTGCAGGGAGAGCACGGCGTGGGCAGAGTCATTGCCCGGCCCTTCAACGGCGAGTGGCCGTACACCAGGACGCCAAGACGCCATGATTTTTCCATCGAGCCGCCGAAGCAGACGGTTCTGGATGCCATCGTTGCGCAGGGCAAGGACATGATTGCCGTCGGCAAAATCCATGATATCTTTGTGGGCCGCGGTATGACGGAGTTCACTTACACCACCGGCAACACAGACGGTCTTGAAAAGACGATGGCTTACGCCGGTAAGGACTTCACGGGCCTTTGCTTTGTGAACCTGGTCGACTTCGATATGCTCTACGGCCACCGCCGCAACATCGACGGCTACGCGCAGGCGCTGCATGAGTTTGACAGCTGGCTGCCGGGCTTTTTGGAAAAGCTCGGGGAGGACGATCTGGTGATCGTCACAGCAGACCACGGCTGCGACCCCGGCTACACGAAGCACACCGACCATACGCGCGAATATATTCCGATGATCGCGCTTGGCAAACGCGTCAAGCCCGTGAACCTCGGCACGCGCCTTGGCTTCTGCGACATTGCGGCGACGGTGGCAGAGCTCCTGGGCGTCAGCTATGAGAACCCGGGCCACAGCTTCGCATCCGAAATCATCTGAGGAGGAATGGTTATGACGCCTGAAAAGCTCGTTTCTATGGCGCTGGAGGCGATGCAGCATGCTTATGCGCCCTACTCCGGCTATAAGGTCGGCGCGGCGCTGCTGTGCAGCGATGGAAAGGTATACTGCGGCGCGAATATTGAAAACGCGGCCTATGGGCCGTCTAACTGCGCCGAGCGCACGGCGATTTTTACGGCCGTGTTTGAAGGCGAGCGGGCCTTTGAGGCCATCGCTGTCGTGGGCGGCAAGGATGGCGTGGCGAGCGATTTCTTCCCGCCCTGCGGCGTGTGCCGTCAGGTGATGCAGGAGTTCTGCGGGCCGGAG
>CAKUCT010000123.1 GCA_934643765.1 uncultured Oscillospiraceae bacterium | reverse complement strand
GTCCGGCGGACACACGGTTTTAAGCGTCAGCGACACCGGCATCGGCATCCCTTACGCCCATCAACCGCGCGTGTTTGAGCGGTTCTACCGCGTGGACAAGAGCCATTCCAAGGAGGTCGGCGGCACGGGCCTCGGCCTTTCGATTGTCAAGCACGCCGCGCAGTACCACGGCGCGCGGCTCGATCTCAAAAGCCAGCCCGGCAAGGGCACAACCATCACAGTTACGTTCTAAAAAAGCCGTGCTTTTTTAGAATGAGATCACGCCCCGCCAGGTAAAACTCTACGTGACGCACTTCCTAAAATCTCCGCCGGTATGGCGGGGATTTTTTGCTTGACATTCTGGTCTACATATTGTAAACTTCAAACGTAGTCTACAAGATGTAAACCATTTTCAGGAGGTGCTCTATGTCTGAATTTTCGCTCGGCCCGACGGAGCTGCGCTTCGCGGAGCTCATCTGGCAGCACGCGCCGGTCGCCTCGGGCGAGCTTGTCCGCCTTGCAAACGGCGCGCTCGGCTGGAAAAAGTCCACAACCTACACCGTCCTTCGAAGACTCTGTGAAAAGGGCCTGTTCCAAAATGACAACGGCACTGTCCGCGCGCTTCTTTCGCGCGAGGATTATCTCTGCCGGGAAAGCCGCGGCTTTGTCGCCTCCAGCTTCGGCGGCTCGCTTCCGGCGTTTCTTGCCGCGTTCACGCGGGAAAACACCCTGACACGCGAGCAGGCCGACTCTTTACAAGCACTCATCGACGCGGCGAGGGCGCAGCTATGATGGCTGCATTCGGCGCGCTTTGCGCGCGCGAGCCAGCTGCGATTCTGGTTATGCTCGCCGTTTTGCTGGCGCGGCTGGCGCTTCGGCGCGCACCGAAGCGGCTGACGCTGCTTCTCTGGGCCGTCGTCTGCTTCCGGCTGCTCGTCCCGGTATCGGTGCAGGCGCCGGTCTCCCTCATCCCCGAGCCCGTGGCCAGAACGTCCGCCGCCATGCAAACGCGCCCCACGTCATCTGCGCTTGAAGCGCTGATCGAAGGCCCGCAGGCGTCTGTACACCCCGAAAACGCCAACGCGCAATCGTCCCAGACGCCGCGGCAGTGGCGGCAGCTTGCGCTGGAACTGGCTGCGCTCGTCTGGGCCGCCGGGGCCTGCGGCATTCTGGCCGTTCAGCTGCTCCGGCTCGCGCGGCTGCGAAGATCGCTCCGGGGCGCTTGCTTATTAGAGCCCGGCGTCTTCGTCTGCCCCGCACTGCAAAGTGCATTCGTCCTGGGCCTCTTCCGGCCAAGGATCTATCTCCCGGCATCCCTTGACGCGCAGCAGCGCGCGTTCGTCCTGCTGCATGAAAAAACGCACATCCGAAGACTGGACCCGCTCTTGAAATGGCTCGCATTTGCCTGCCTATGCCTCCACTGGCCGAACCCGCTCGTCTGGGTATGCTACCGGCAGTTTGGCCGTGATCTGGAGCTGGCCTGCGACGAGGCGGCCACAAGGGTCCTTGACCCGGCCGCGCGCTGCGACTATGCCCAGACGCTACTCGCGCTCTCCGGCCCGAAGGCCGCCGCGCCCTTCCCCGCCTTCAGCCAGCCAGAGCCTGAGCAGCGCATCCGCCGAGTGCTGAACTGGAAGCAGCCGAAGACGCTTATCTGCGCGCTGGCGCTTGTCCTCGTGCTCGCGCTCGGGGCAGGGCTTTTGTTCAATCCCGCGTCCAAGGACGGCATCTTTGCCCAGCGCTACCAAGCAAACGCGCTCTTATACACTGCACCGCAGTTCGATTTTACTTATACAGACGGCAATTTTCCTGCCTACGCGCTTGCAGAAGATTACAAGCTCTATGAACAGCAGCCCGGCGCCAGCTTCAACGAGCGCGGCTGGCTGCAGGAAATTTCTCTGCCCAGCAAACAGCTTCTTGCACTTTTTGACGCCGACTGGATGGCGCCGGACGGCGGCGACCTGCTGCAGCCGGGTGTCCGCGCGCAGCTGTCGCGGGTGAAAGCCGCCTGGCTCTGCAGAACCGGTGCGGAATCACACGCGCCCTTTTACCTCGTTCTGCAATCCGGCAAGCAGCTGCTGCTTGCCGTGGGCTACGGCTGGGACACGGACACGGCGCTTGTGCGCTGGCTGTTTTCGCTGACGCCAGACCCGACGCTTTTCACCACGCAGGAGCTGACCGCGCTCATCCGCCGGAGCAACAACCTGACAGACCGGGAGAGCATCCAGATTTACTCCATTTATGAGTCCGAAAGCACTCCGGGCCTTCTCTTTGCCGCCTACGATGGCGACAAAAACGGTGTCGCGGTCTTCTCCTACGACGCCGCCATACCGGGCTATTATATCCGCATGCTGACAACCTCCATCAGCCAGGACACCTTCTATTCCGAAACCTCCACGTGGTACGATCTTGGAAAAAGCTTCTCCATCATCACCTCCCACAGGGAAGATCTCGCCGAGGTGCGCGCCAGCTGGGATGGTACGGAGCTGGAAGCTGCCGTCACCACCTGCCCGGCGATGGTGATTCTGGAGTGGCCGGATGCATTCCCGCTGAACCCCGACAGCAGTCCCGATATCCGCTTTTATAATACACTCAGCAAAGAAATTTCTCGTGATTGACAAAAAACACCGTTTTTAAAAAGAGTCCATCTACACAAAAATGCGCGCTGCAAAAGCAGCGCGCATTTTACATTTCTTAAACGTTGGCCGAAAAGTTTGACCGAAATTTTACATTCCTTTGGCCTCGGATTTTACGCAGCCGCCGTATGATGCTTTCTGTAAATGAGATGTCTGAATTTTGTAACAGGAAGGTTATTGTACATGAGTCTTTTTGATGTTCTGAATCTGATCGGTGGTCTGAGTCTGTTTCTGTTCGGCATGAACGTGATGGGTTCGGCTCTTGAAAAACGCGCGGGCGGGCAGCTGAAGGTGCTGCTCGGCAAGCTGACCGGCAGCAAACTGGCGGGCTTCCTGACAGGTCTCGGCGTCACAGCCGTCATCCAGTCCTCTTCGGCCACAACCGTTATGGTCGTCGGCTTTGTCAACTCGGGGCTTATGACGCTCCGGCAGGCCATTCACGTAATCATGGGCGCAAACGTCGGCACGACGGTCACGGCCTGGCTTCTGAGTCTTGCCGGTCTCGACGGCTCCAGCCTGTTTATCCAGCTGCTCAAGCCCTCGTCCTTCACGCCCATTCTGGCCCTCATCGGCATCATCCTCATCATGGCCGGAAAAGAGAAACAGAAGGACACCGGCTCTATTCTTCTCGGCTTTGCCGTCCTGATGTACGGCATGGAGGCTATGAGCGGCGCGGTTGCCCCGCTTCGCTCGAGCGAGAGCTTCCGGAACCTGCTTCTCGTATTCTCCAACCCTGTTCTCGGCGTTCTGGTCGGCGCGATCTTCACGGCCATCATCCAGTCGTCCTCTGCCTCCGTCGGCGTTCTGCAGGCATTGGCCAGCACGGGCGCAATTACCATGGCCTCGGCCATTCCGATCATCATGGGCCAGAACATCGGCACCTGCGTCACGGCGATGCTCTCTTCCATCGGCGCAAACACCAACGCCAAGCGCGCCGCCGTTGTCCACCTGAGCTTCAACATCATCGGCACAACAGTCATGCTGATCGTCTTCTGCGCGGTGCGCGCGATGCTCCATCCCGTCTTCCTCGCAAATTCCGCAACCGCCGCCTCCATCGCTCTGGCGCACTCGGTGTTCAACATCGTCTGCACCGCAATCCTGATGCCGGCAAGCGGCCTTCTTGAAAAGCTCTCGATTGCCATCGTCCCAGAGCACAAGGCGGCAGACACACAGGCTGATCAGATGCTCGACGAGCGTCTGATGGCGACCCCCGCCATCGCCGTGGAGCGCTGCCGCGTGGTGGCGCTCGACATGGCCAAGGAATCCTCTGAGGCATTGAACCTCGCCATTGAATCTCTTACAACCGATTCTCCAGCCGTGGCCAGCCGCATCCGTGAACTGGAAGACAGCACCGACCGTTACGAAGACCGGCTCGGCACCTATCTTCTTACCCTTGCCCGCCGCCCCATGGCGGCCTCCGATGCCGACGAGTCGGGCAGACTTCTGCACCTCATCAGCGATTTTGAGCGCATCGCGGACCACGCGGTGAACATTCTCGATTCCGCCGAGGAGCTGCACGGCAAAAAGATCACCCTTCCCCCGCAGGCGCTGCATGAGCTTTCCACGATGGAGCACGCGGTTCAGGAAATCGTCCGCCTGAGTCTGCTTGCCTTCCAGAATGGCGATCTTGCCAGCGCCAGCCGCGTCGAGCCGCTGGAGCAGGTCATCGACACCCTCAAAGATCAGCTCCGCACGCGCCAGATTCAGCGCCTGCAGAGCGGCCAGTGCAGTCTGGAAACGGGCTTTATCTGGACAGATCTTCTTACAAACTTCGAGCGCGTAGCCGACCACTGCTCCAACATCGCCGGCTGCATCCTGGAGGCTCAGAACAAGAGTCTGGAGCTGCACGAGTATCTTGACGGCATCAAATCCGGTGCGCCCGCATTCCGCAAGGATTACGAGGCTTACAGCCGCGAATACGCATTGGTCTAAATATCAAAGCACCCTGTTTTCTGATATTTAAGATTTATAATCTGCATACTATTATCCCCCCAAAAATAAGCCCCGCCGGTGCGATGCACCGGCGGGGCTTTGATCTTTTTTATACTTCCGATTGTTCTTCCGGCAGGTCCACCAGGATCGCCTCATGGTGTACCGCGGGCAGAATTTTCTCCATCAGATCTTTTGTGGAGATGGCAAGCGTGGACGAGTTGATGCACGGGTGGCAGCCAAAATGCGCATCTTCCAGCACCGGCTTATCGATGACCAGCTGCACCTCATTTTCCCGGTCGTTCATCAGCCCCAGCACGCTCACAGAGCCCGGCGTGATGTTCAGCAGCCGCAGCATATCCTCCGGCGAGGCAAACGACAGCCGCGCCACGCCGAGCTGCTTGGAGAGGTCTTTCGTCTTGAATACCTTCTCACCCGGCATCATCAGAAGATAGAAGTTCGTCTTCTGCCGGTTGCAGAGAAACAGATTCTTGCAGATTTTCTCGCCCAGAACCTGCTCCACCGCCTCACACGCTTCAATCGTATCGGCAAACTCGTGGTCGACTCTGGTATACGAAATGCCAAGTCCATCGAGAAGCTCGTAGCACGCAAGCTCTTTTGGAAGCCGTTCCGCCGCGTCTTCCGGACGGCCTGTATAAAGGACATGTTTCATTGTTTTTTACCCCACTCGGATATATAGATTGGATACTGCGACGGCCTGCTCATAGGGATTGCAGCAGGCATTGACCGTCTCTGCCACACCCGCCGCGTCGAGCACATAGTAAGAGCCGCCCGCAATATAGCTGGCCGTTCCGGGAAGTGTTCTGGTCTGCACCGTCCCGCGGCTGCAGAGCAGCGCGCTCTCGGCAAGCCAGATAAACTCCCGGGCTGACAGATCTGTCATGGACGCGTCCTGCAGAAGACGGATGGCAGATGGCAGATGCACAAGGCCCTTAAACGATGTCCACTGGGAAAGCGCCGCCGAGACAAAGGCCCGCTGCGTCTGCACGCGATCAAGATCCTGCATCGCGTAGCCCGAACGGAACCGCACCACCTGCATCGCCTGTTCGCCGTTTAAATGCTGCTCACCGGCCGGGAGGTTGATGGAGAGGTTCTGGCTCGGGTCTTCGTAGTGCATGTCGACCGGGACATCAAAGTCCACGCCGCCCATCAGATCCACCAGCGACTCAAATACCGACAGATCCACCAGCACATAACCGTCCGGCGCAAAGCCGATGATTTCCTCCACGCGCTTTAATAGCTGCTGCATACCATCTTCGCCGCCGGAGGCCCAGCCATAGGCCGAGTTGATCTTCGGCACGGCGTACTCGCAGTAAATGAGCGTATCGCGCGGAATGGACACCAGGCTCATGCTGCCCGTCGCGCGGTTGACCGAGAAC
>CAKUCT010000122.1 GCA_934643765.1 uncultured Oscillospiraceae bacterium | reverse complement strand
GTGACGATGCCCGATATCGATATGGACTTCGGCGACACGCGGCGCGGCGAGGTTGTGGACTATGTGCGCCGGAAATACGGCGACGACCATGTGGCGCAGATCGTGACCTTCGGCACCATGGCCGCCCGCGGCGCCATCCGCGACGTCGGCCGGGCGCTCAACTTTACATTTGCGGAGACGGATGTGGTCGCAAAGCTCGTGCCCGGTACGCCGCATATCACGCTCGACGAGGCATTGCGGGTTTCGCCGCGGCTCAAGGAGATGTATGACAGCGACGCGCGGGTGAAAAACCTCATTGACACGGCGCGAGCGCTGGAGGGAATGCCGCGCAACACGTCCACGCACGCCGCGGGCGTTGTCATCACGCGCCTTCCCGTGAGCGACTATGTTCCGCTGGCGACAAACGACGAGACGACCGTCACCGAGTACACGATGACAACGCTTGAGGAGCTGGGGCTTCTCAAGATGGACTTCCTGGGCCTTCGCAACATCACGGTCATCGACGACGCGATTCAGGACATCCGGAAGACGGAGCCGGATTTTTCGATGGCGCGGGTGACGGACAATGACCCGAAAGTGATGGACATGCTGACGCAGGGCAGAACCTCCGGCGTGTTCCAGATGGAGTCGACCGGTATGACAGGCGTATGTGTGGGCCTCAAGCCGCAGTCGATTGAAGATCTTTCAATCATCGTCGCGGCCTACCGTCCAGGACCCATGGATTCGATTCCGCGGCTGATTGCCTGCAAGCAGAACCCGAAGCTTGTGCAGTACAAGCACCCCATGCTCGAGCCGATTCTCTCCGTTACCTACGGCTGCATTTTGTACCAGGAGCAGGTCATTGAGATCTTCCGCAAGCTTGCCGGATACTCGCTCGGGCAGGCGGACATGGTGCGCCGTGCGATGAGCAAGAAAAAGGTCAAGGACATCGAAAAAGAGCGCGGCGCGTTTTTGCACGGAGACGCCGCGCGCGGAATTGCCGGCTGCGAGGCCAACGGCATTCCGGCGGCAGTGGCGGAGTCCATCTATAACGAGATGTATGACTTCGCAAATTACGCCTTCAACAAGGCGCACTCGGTCTGCTACGCGGTGATCGCGTACCAGACGGCGTGGTTCAAGTATTACTATCCCCGGCAGTATATGGCGGCGCTGATGACGTCTGTTCTAGACAGCTCGGTCAAAATTTCAGAGTACATTGCCGAGTGTAAGGCGATGGGAATTGCCGTCCTGCCGCCGGATATCAACGAATCGAACGACCATTTTACGGTTGTTCCGGGCGGCATCCGCTTCGGTCTTGTCGCCATCAAGAACATCGGCCGCGGCTTTATCCAGAAGGTGATGGCCAACCGCGAAAGCCAGGGGCCATTTACGGGGCTTGAAAACTTCTGCCAGCGGATGTATGGGACGGATCTCAACAAGCGGGCGCTGGAAAATCTCATCAAGTGCGGCGCGTGCGACTGCTTTGGCCTCTACCGCTCGCAGATGCTGCAGATTTACGAGGCAGTTCTCGACACGGTTACAGCCTCCAAGCGCAAGAATGTCGACGGACAGATCGGTCTTTTTGACCTTGGCGGGGGCGGCGAAGAGGACGAGCGCATCCCCGAGGTGCATGTGCCGGATGTGCCGGAGGTTTCAGCCGAGGAGCGTATGAAGATGGAGCGCGAGACGACGGGGCTCTATCTCTCGGGCCACCCGATGGATGCGTACCGGGAAAAGCTCAAGGGCTCGTCCGTCGCGGCCATCGGCGCGATTCTGGAGAGTTTTTCCGAGCATACAGACGACTTCCGGGACGAGCAGGTGGTCTCTATCGCGGGCATTGTGCAGAACGTCAAAATGAAGACGACGAAAAATCAGTCCATGATGGCCTATGTGACGCTGGAAGACGACACGGGCTCGATGGAGCTTCTGACGTTTTCCAATGTGCTGAGCCAGTACGGAGCGCTTTTGTATGAATCTTCCGCGGTGGTCATTTCGGGCCGGATTTCCGTTCGGGACGAAAAGGACCCGCAGATGATTGTCAACCGGGTCTGGCCGCTTGGCGACTATGACGCGGCGGGGGAGGCCGGCGCGGCGCAGGCACAGGATCTGGCGCAGAAGACGCTGTATCTCAAAATCGCGCACACCGGCCAGGTCGGAAGCGAAAAAATTCTGCCGGTTCTCAATATGTTCCCCGGCCGGACCAAGACCGTAATCTACTACGCCGACACCGGCGCGCGGATGGTCGGGCGCTGCATGCCGGAGGAAATCATGCTGCAGGAGCTGCGCATGTTGCTGGGCGAAAAGAACGTCGTTCTAAAATAACGGAAAGATCGAAACAATATTTTACAAAAACGCTACACATTTGTAACAGTTTGTGTTACAATGAACTCTGATATTATGTAAAGGGAGGGGACAGGGCTTTGAAGCTCCGGAAAATTGCGCTGCTGCTGATGGCATCGGCGCTGTGTCTGCTGCTCACGGGCTGCTTTGTCAAGACGGTCGATGAGCTCTATACCCTTCCGATGCACTCTGACGAGTATGACAATCTGCAGAAGGCTATCGACGCGGTCATGCTGGAGGCGGGCGTAGAATACAGCGCGCCCATATCCGGCAGCAACCAGCAGTCGGTGCAGCTGGCAGATCTGGACGGCGACGGAGAAGAGGAAGCCATCGTTTTCGCGAAAAGCACCGGCGAGAGGCCCCTGAAGGCATATCTGTTTGACAAGCAGGACGGCGTCTACAGCAACATTGCCGTCATTGAAGGAAACGGCACTGCCTTTGCCCGCGTGGAGTACACACAGCTGGACACGCAGGAGGGCGTGGAGATGATCATCGGCCGGCAGCTGAGCGATCAGGTGCTGCAGTCGCTGAGCGTGTACTCTTTGTCAGATGGCCGCGTCGCGGAGCGGATGTCCGCAAGCTACAGTCAGTTTGCCGTGACTGATCTTGACAACGACGGCAAGAGCGATCTTTTTGTGCTGCGCTTTGATCCGGAAAGCCGGCAGGGCGTAGCGGAACTCTACCGCGACCAGGACGGCCAGCTTGAGCGCGGCAATGAAGTGCCGCTCGCAGCGGAGGCTTTGAGCGTCAAGCGGATGATTACGGGCTATGTCGCCTACAATATCCCGGCGGTCTTTGTCGCCAGCGCGACGGAGGAAGACAGCTTAGTGACGGATGTGTTCATCTTTCGGGGCGGAACGTTCCAGAATCTGACGGCCGAGGGCCAGGCACAGACCGTCCGGAACTATTTTGTCTATGCCGACGATATTAACTCTGACGGTCTGATTGAGCTGCCGGAGCTTGTGACGCTCCCGGCGGCGGACGCGACGGGCGATACATATTCTCTGATCCGGTGGTACAATCTGGGTCTGGACGGAAGCAAGAACGTGGTGCTGCGAACCTATCACCGCTTCGCAAGCGGCTGGTACGTGATTATCCCGGATGAATGGGACGAGCGCGTCACCATCAGCCGCTCCGGCGAGGTCTCTGGGACGCGGGGCCTGATTTTCTCGGCCTGGAACGGCGCGGCGCCGGCCGAACCCGTTTTTACGATCTATGCCTTCACCGGCGACGACCGGCTGCAGGCCGCGGAGGCGGACGGGCGCTTTCTTCTGATGGAGCAGGGGGACACCGCCTATTCTGCGGAGCTCGGCACCGCCGAGTGGGCAAAGAATATGACGCAGGATGATCTGCGAAGCTTATTTAAAATGATTCATGTCGACTGGAATTCCGGTGAGACATAAAGGAGCGGTTCTATGAAAAAAGTGTTGATTCTTGAAGATGAGGTCAGTATTCGCAGCTTTGTTGTCATCAATCTCAACCGCGCGGGCTATGAGGTCATCGAGGCGGGCACCGGTATGGAGGCGCTGGAAAAGCTGAAGGAGCACCCGGATGTGGGTGTTGCCATTCTCGATATCATGCTGCCGGATATCGACGGGTTTGAGGTCTGCCGCAATATCCGCGCGACGGATAAGAAAATCGGTATCATTATGTTAACCGCACGCAGCCAGGAGATGGATAAGGTTACTGGCCTGATGACTGGCGCAGACGACTATATGACAAAGCCCTTCAGCCCGGCGGAGCTGACCGCGCGCATCGACGCGCTCTACCGCCGCATTGGAAGCGATACGCAGGCGGATTCGGTGGAGCTGACGCAGGGGCCGTTTGTGCTCAATACGCGCAACCGCACGCTCGACAAGGAGGGAAAGCGCATCAAGCTGACGCAGGTTGAATACGCGATTATGAAGCTTTTCATGCAGAACCCCGGAAGAGCGCTCTCGCGCGAGGACATTCTGACGACGGTCTGGGGCCGCGATTATGACGGCGAACTCAAAATTGTGGATGTGAATATCCGGCGCCTTCGCATCAAAATTGAAGACGACACGGCAAACCCCATCTACATTACAACCGTCTGGGGCTTCGGTTACAAATGGGGCGTGTAAGCCCAGAGCAGACGCGCAGGCAGAATCGAGGTGAGCCGCTTGCCGAAGCATAAGAAACTGGCAGGTCTTGAAAAACGTTGGCTTGTCAACAACGTCAGCATCATGGTACTGCTGGCCGCGTTGTGCGTGGCGGCGGTCACGCTGAGTCTGGGCGCTTATTATTACTCCAACGTGCGCTCGGGGCTGGAGGCCAAGGCGAAGACGACGACCGATTTCTTTGGCAACTATATCAGCCAGAGCTACCACGAGTATTATCAGTCCTGCATCAAATTTGCCCAGACCTTTGAAGAAAAGGATAAGCTGGAGCTGCAGTTCATCTCCGCAAACGGCAAGCTGGTTGCCTCGTCCTATGGCGAGTTTGCCGGCAAGAGCCCGACGACGTCCGATATCCAGAACGCCATCGAAACACAGAAAATTGCCTGCTTCAAGGGAAGAGATCCTGTGACGCGGGAGCGGATTCTGGCCGTCTCCAGCCCGATGATCTATACCAACGGCGAGGTTATCGGCGTTTTGCGGTATGTGACGAGCCTTCGCAATGTGGACAAGCAGGTCCTGATGATCGGCCTGATCGCCGTGACGGCGGGGCTGGTGTTCATTGCGTTCATGTTTTTCATCAGCAGCTTCTTCATCCGCTCGATCATCGAACCGGTCTCGGAGATTACGGCGACGGCCAAGCGCATCGCCGCAGGCTCCTACGGCGTGCAGATTCCCAAGCACTATGATGATGAAATCGGCGAGCTTGCCGACACCATCAACGATATGTCCGTGAAAATCGGCCAGTCGGAGCGGACGCAGTCGGAGTTTATGTCTTCAGTATCGCACGAGCTCAGAACGCCTCTGACGGCGATTTCCGGCTGGGGCGAGACGCTGCTGTCCTCCGGCAATCTGGAGCCGGAGACCCGGCGCGGCATGCTCATTATCCTGCGCGAGGCGCGCAGGCTTACCGGCATGGTCGAAGAGCTTCTGGAGTTTACCCGGATGCAGGACGGCAGATTTACATTGAATGTAGAAAAAGCGGATTTGCTTGCCGAGTTTGAGGACACCGTCTTTATGTACGGCTCGAGACTCAAGCAGGAGGGCATCACGCTGGAATATGAGCCGTGCGAGGAAGAAATTCCGGAAATTCCGTGCGACGTGGCGCGCATGCGGCAGGTATTTTTGAATGTGCTCGACAACGCGGCCAAGCACGGCGGCGACGGAAAACGCATCGTCGCGTCCATCGCGCACGAGGCGCAGCAGATTGTCGTGCGCATCCGGGACTTTGGCCCCGGCATCCCGGAAGAAGAGCTGCCGCATGTCAAAATGAAATTTTATAAGGGAAGCTCCAAGGCAAGAGGCAGTGGTATCGGCCTTGCCGTGTGCGAGGAAATTGTCACGATGCACGGCGGCACGATTACGCTCGAAAATGCTGAAGGCGGCGGTACCCTTGTTACCATCTCCATCCCGACAGGGGAAGAATAGAGGATAAGCAATGGCGAAGAACAATCAACCGGCCAGTCAGGAAAAATTCAAAACCCTGATCGGCGGACAGGCCCTCAT
>CAKUCT010000121.1 GCA_934643765.1 uncultured Oscillospiraceae bacterium | reverse complement strand
GCCCTCGTCGATGAACTTCTGCTCGGCCTTGCTGTAGGTGAAGGGGGCAAGGTTCTTTGCGCCCTTGTCGCGCTTGCCGTTGACGGAGAGGATTTCCTCGTAGCCGTAGGGCACGATCATCGGCGCGACAATGATCGTGATGATAATTGCCGCAAGCACAATGATGCTCGCCACAGCCAGGGGATTTTTGAAGAGCTTGCGCATGCCGTCTTTGAAGAAGGACGTACTCTGGCTCATCACATCCTGCTGGCGCTTTTCATCATCCGTCGCCTTTTCAAACTTGGAAAGATCGATCTGCGCGCTGAGAATCTGCTTTTTGGGGGTCTTGTTGGGATCAAAATTTTCCATCGTGCGTCCTCCTTTCAGTCAAATTTGATGCGCGGGTCGACGACCTTGTAAAGAAGGTCGCAGATAACGTTTGCCACAACCATGAGTGTCGCCAGGAAAATGGTCGTCGCCATAATCATGGTATAGTCGCGGTTGGAAATGGCGCTGACAAACTTGCTGCCGATACCTCCGACGGTAAAGATCGTCTCAATGACCATCGAGCCCGTGATGATATAGGCAATCTGCGGACCGGCATATGTAATGATCGGCAGCAGAGAGTTGCGCAGCGCATGCTTGAAGATGACCTTCCACTTGGCAACGCCCTTGGCCTTTGCCGTGCGGACATAGTCCTGGCTCAGCGCGTCGAGCATGCTGGACTTTGCAAGCCGCGTCGTATACGCCATCGGATAGGCCGACAGCGCGATGACCGGCAGCAGATAGTTGGGGTTGTTGGGATCCCACACCGGGAACCAGGCCAGCTTGATGCAGAACACCAGAAGCAGCAGCGTCGCCAGCACAAAGCTCGGCACGGCGGTAAACAGCGTCGATAAAAAGACGATGATCCGGTCAGGCAGCTTGTTGCGCATCAGCGCGGCCAGACTTCCGAACACCGTGCCGCACACGAGCGCCACGGCAATGGCCATCAGGCCGAGCTTTGCCGAGATCGGGAACGACTCTGCAATGATATCCGAGATATTGCGTCCGTTTTTAAGCGAGACGCCAAAATCGCCGTGCAGGAGATTTTTCATATACAGAACAAACTGTTCGCCTTTCGGCTTGTCCAGATTGTAGCGCTGGTTCAGCGCTTCAATGGTCGCTGCACTCAGTGCTTTTTCCCGGTTGAACGGGCCGCCGGGAATCGCGTGCATAACGAAAAATGTGATGGCACATATGATGAATACCGTCAAAACGGCAAGGAGGATTCGCTTGATAATGTATCTGCCCACATTTTTCACTCCTTTCTTTCGCTTGATTTCTATCTGTCCCACAGCAAATGCCGCGGGCAAAAAGGTTATTATATCATTATAACGGTCAAGCATGGACACGTCAATCTTTTTTCACGGTTTCCTGACTTTTTCTAAACGCCGCATTCCGTCTTTTCCGGAAATTCATGCAAAATATACGCATTTTTCTCATAAATTTTGTACGTTTTCCATTATTTAACTTTTGTACATATGTCCGCATTGCACAGACACGGCGAACCATTCTATCCGCATCCGCATATCCTGATCAATACAAGGAGGCGATATGCATGGATTACCAGGGCACCGTCGTTGTGCGCCTTTTTACCTCCGCGGCCATGATCCCGCTGCAGGGGGCAACCGTTACCATCACGCAGCCGCTGCCAAACGGGCAGACAAAGCTGCTTGCCGTCCGCGTGACAAACTTTGACGGCATGACCGATCCCGTCCCGGTCGACACCCCCGCAATGCAGGACAGCCAGAGCTACCAGCCGCAGCTGACGCCCTACAGCACCGTCGATATCCGCATCGAGCGCGAGGGCTTTGACCGCATCGTCGTAGAAAACGCACAAGTCTTCCCAGACACCGAAACGCGGCAGGAGCTGACGATGATTCCGACGCCGAATCTTCCAAGCAGCTTTGACCGCACGGAAACCTTTGTCATCCCGCCCCAGAATGTTTAGGAGGAAGCCATATGCCAACTTCCATCATTCCCTACATACCGGAAACCATCGTCGTTCATCTCGGCGCGCCTACCCAGTCCGCCGCCAACGTCACGGTTCCGTTTACAGACTATATCAAAAACGTCGTCTCCAGCGAAATCTACCCCACCTGGGAGCCTGCCGCGCTGGAGGCCAACACGCTGGCCATCATTTCCTTCGCCCTCAACCGCTACTATACCGAATACTACCGCAGCCGGGGCTATGATTTTGACATTACCTCTTCCACCGCCATTGACCAGAAATACATCCAGGGCCGGAATATCTATGAAAATATTTCCGTGCTCGTCGATGATATTTTTGACCGCTATCTGCGCCGCGAGGGCTTCATTGAGCCTCTGGCCGCCAAATTCTGCAACGGCGTGACCACAACCTGCGACGGTCTTAGCCAGTGGGGCTCGCAGTATCTGGCGGAGGACGGCGCGGACGCGCTGCAGATTCTCCGCTCGTATTACGGAAACATTGAGCTTGTCACGGACGCACCCGTGCAGGAGCCTGTCTCGTCCTATCCAGGAAGCCCGCTGCGCCGGGGCGATGTCAACGCCGATGTTGCGCTCATCCAGTTCATTCTCAACCGCATCTCGCAGAATTATCCCGCCATCCCGAAGCTGGTTGTAGACGGCGTGTTCGGCGAGGCGACGGAAAACGCCGTGCGCGCGTTCCAGTCCATCTTCGATCTGACGGCCGACGGCATTGTCGGCCCGGCGACCTGGTACAAAATCATCTTTTTATATGTCGCCGTGCAGCGGCTGACAGAGCTGCAGTCCCTGGGCCAGACCTACACGCGCTACAACTGGGAGCTGCCTGGGCCTCTTTCCGTCGGCGACACCGGCAGCCGCGTGACGTTTCTTCAGTATGTCCTCACGGTTCTGTCCCAGTTTATTTCCTCCATTCCGCCGGCGGATATTACGGGCACATATACCGAAAATACCGCCGAAGCCGTCCGCGCCTTTCAGCAGTACGCGGGCCTTTCCGCCACGGGCTCGATTGACGACGATACCTGGAACGCGCTGTATGCCCAGTATTCCGGCATCCGCAGCGAGGTTCTGTCCAACGGCGAGCTTTTCCCCATCACCGAGCAGGACGCGCCGAGCGCCATTCCCGTCTCCGCGCCGGACGGCGCTTACCGCGCAGTTTCCCTCTCGGCGCAGACTGCCTCTTCGCCGCCGGACAGCCGCGTCTTTCTGCGCGCGCCAAGCGGCGAAGATGCGCAGCGCTACGGCGATACATCCCGGTTCCTGCAGTATCCGGCCGGCGGCTTTTCGCTCGGCCAGCGCGATGAAGCCACACAGGAGGTGCCGCTATGATTACACCGGAAGATTACCTCAGCCGCCCCGTGCGCAGTCTGCAGACGATGCTGCAGGTGCTCTCCGCCGTCTTTCCCTCGCTTCCGAACGTGAATCCGGACGGCGTCTACGGCCCGTCCACCGCCGAAGCCGTCTCCGCGTTCCAGAAAAGCGCCGGTCTTCCCACCACCGGTCTTGCCGACAACGAAACCTGGAACCATCTGGCCGCGAGCTTCATTCGTCACAGCCCCAAAACCACGCCGCCGCGCCCGCTTCGCATCATCTGGCAGCCCACGCAGACCATCTCCCCCGGCGAAGAGAATCTGCACCTGTTTCTCATCCAGGCCATGATCGCAGCCCTGTGCAAAACCTACGCCGGCCTCTGCGCGCCGGATGTAAACGGCGTCTACGACGGCGCCACCCAAAAGGCCGCTTTGCAGCTGCAGGCCCTGTTCGGCCTGGAAGCTGACGGCGTCATCGACCAGACTTTCTGGAGTTATCTCACCCGGCTCTACTGTCTGACGGCGGGCGACGGGACCTGCGCACAAATGCCATCGGCTGCGCCCGCTCGTTTTGTCTTGTGATTTTCCGCCCGGTCTGGTATGATAACAGAAAAGAAGTCCCGTTCTGATCCCGGAATCTGATACAAAGGAGACCTGCCCCATGAACATTCTCATCTGCAACGTCGGAAGCACGTCGCTCAAATACCAGCTGCTCGATATGACCACCGAGGCCGTTCTCGCCTCCGGCGGCGCAGAGCGCGTCGGCACGGAGAAAAGCCGCTTTTTCACCGCCTATCCCGCACGCTCTGAACAGCAGCTCCCACTGCCGACCCACCGCGAGGCCATTGAGCAGATGCTGCGCGCGCTGCTGGACGGCCCGCTGGAGTCCCTGGAGTCCCTCTCCGCCGTCGGCTTCAAGGTCGTGCACGCCAAGGGCATCTCGGGCGTGCAGTATCTGACAGACGATGTGCTCTCTAAAATGGAGGCGTTCAACGCCGTCGCCCCGGCGCACAATCCGCCCTATCTTGCCGCCATCCGGCAGTTCCGCGCCCTGCTTCCGGATACGCCGCTCATCGGCGCGTTTGAAACCGCCTTCCACCAGACCATGCCCCCCGAGGCAAAGCTCTACTCCATCCCCATCGAGCTTTCGCGCCGCGAGTCCATCTACCGCTACGGCTTCCACGGCGCTTCGCACGAATATCTCTCCACCTGGGCCGCCGAGGCCATGGACAGAACGGATCTTCGCCTCGTCAGCTGCCATCTTGGCGGCAGCAGCAGCCTCTGCGCCGTCAAAAACGGCCGGAGCGTCGACACCACCATGGGCCTTAGCCTGCAGTGCGGCCTGATGCACAACAACCGCTGCGGCGATATTGACCCCTACATCATCTTCTATCTCGCCGAAAGCTGCGGCATGGAGCTGTCTGAAATCAAGACCATGCTGCAGAGCCAGAGCGGCTTTCTCGGCATGTCCGGCGGTCTGTCCGGCGATCTGCGCGATCTGACGCAGGCGGCGGAGGAAGGAAACGAAGACGCCGCCAACGCCATCGCTGCCTACTGCTACAGCATCAAAAAATACATCGGCGCCTACGCCGCCGCGATGGGCGGGCTTGACGCCATCGTCTTCGGCGGCGGCATCGGCCGGTACAGCGATGTCGTGCGCGCGCTGAGTCTGGCCGGGATGGAGTTTCTCGGCATCCGCCTCGACGGCGAAAAGAACCGCCACGCCGTCGGCGGCACGGACATTTCGCTTCTGGGCTCCAGCGTGCGTATATTCGTCGTCGATACAAACGAAGAGCTTGTTGTTGCGCGCAAGGCCGCAAAACTTCTTTTGTCAAAAAAGCATATGCTTTTTTGACAAAAAAGAATGCGCCTCGCTAGTGTGGAAATTTTGGCGCTGCGCGCAAAATTTCCACACTAGCGAGGCGAAAAGTATTTTTCCGGTCGGCAGAGCCGCCGGATAAAATGATTTCAATTTTATTTCGCGCCTGCGGGCGCGAAACTCTACGAGGTTTCCCTCTACTAACAGCGGCCACGGATTTTCTCCGTGGCCGCGTTTTATTATTCGACGGTAACGCCGCGCTTTGCAAACTCTTCAACCATAAGGTCGAGGTCCGGCTTGATGTTGATCGGCTCGCCCGCGGACTTGATAGCGTTTGCCACGTCCTTCAGGCCGTTGCCCGTGACGACGGAGACAACCGTATCGTCCTTACCGATGAGGCCAAGCTCACAAGCTTTCTTCACCGCCGCCGTACCGGTGACGCCCGCAGGCTCACCGAACACACCGCAGGTCCGGCCAAGCAGCTTCTGCGCCGCGAGAATTTCCTCGTCCGTCACGTTGATGGCAAGACCGTTCGATTCGCGGATGGCCATGAGCGCCTTGTCCGCATTGCGCGGCACACCAACGGAAATGGAGTCTGCAATCGTGTTTTCCTCCATCGGCTCCCAGGGCTTGTTTTCCTGAATCGCGCGGTTCAGCGGATAGCAGCCCGTGGACTGGGCGGAAATCAGGCGCGGCAGCTTGTCGATAAAACCGATCGCATACAGATCCTTCAGGCCCTTCCACACGCCCGCGATCGTGCAGCCGTCACCGACAGAGATTGCAAGATAATCCGGCATTTTCCAATCCAGCTGCTCGGCAATCTCCAGCGAAACGGTCTTCTTGCCCTCGGACAGATACGGGTTAATGGCGGCGTTGCGGTTGTACCAGCCCCATTTTTCAATCGCTTCCGCGGACATTTTGAACGTCTCTTCGTAGTTTCCCTTGACGGAAATGACGTTCGCGCCGAAGATCATCAGCTGCGCAAC
>CAKUCT010000120.1 GCA_934643765.1 uncultured Oscillospiraceae bacterium | reverse complement strand
ACGCCGTCAGCGATGGAGAACAGGACGACGGGGACAACCAGGAACTTCAGGAGGTTGACGTAGATGGTGCCGATGGGTTTGATCCATTCCGTGGTGAAGTCGGCAAGACCTGCAAACGTGAAAATCAGACCTGCCGCAATACCTGCGAGCATGCCAATGAAAATCCACCCAGCCAGGCTCAGTTTCTTCTTTTCTTTCATAAATTCCTTCTCCTCTTTTCATAATTCGCTGAAGGCATATCACCTTTGCGCATCCTGATTATACCATCCGCGTTAAGCGATGTAAAGGATTTTTTGCATCACGCTAATAATTCGTTAAGTCCCCCAAAGTTTTTATTGCTATTTTGACGAAAGCGAAGAAAAATTTTGTTTTTCTTTTGTCACTATCAAACAAACTCCGTTTCCATTTTTGCAAGTTTTCCTGCATTTTGAGAGGCAGCGCGCGCTCCTGAAACGGGGCGCGCGCTGTCGTTTTTTTCTAACGCAAGCGTTCTTTCATTCTAACGCCGGCGTGAATGTTATATGAAAGTCTTTATGCCTCGTTTGTCTCGTAACCGCAGAAGCGGATCGCCGCCTTGGCAAGTTCGGCCGTGGGATCGATGAACGGCCCTTCCACCTGCAGCGTATCGGCGACAATCGGAAGCTCGGTGCACCCGAGGATAAAATAGTCCGCGCCCTTCGCCCGCAGCCCGGCAAGAAGCGCCTTCCAGGTCTCGCGCTCGGGCTCCAAAGGCTTCGACGCCTTTACAACGTCGTAAATCAGGTGCATCAGCGTGTCTTTTTCCGCTTCCTCCGGAATCAGGAATGAGACGCCTTCTTTTTCAAGCGCCTTGTCGTAAAGCCCCGTTGCAAGCGTCCCCTTCGTCGCCAGCACCGCCGCGGTCTTTCCCGGATAGAATCTGGCGCAAGCTTTCGCCGTCGCCTCCAGCATGCTCAGAAACGGCAGTTTCGTCTCCGATTGCAGCACCGGCAGGAAATAGTGCGCCGTGTTGCAGGGCATAATCACGCAGCTTGCCCCGCACGCCTCTAATGAGCGCAGCGCCGCGCGCATCTCGGGCAGCGGGTCCTTGCCGCCGGACAAAATGGCCGCCGTCCGGTCGGCAATGGCGGGGTTCGAGTCAATGAAGACGCGGATATGATCGTTGTCGCACCCGGCCTTGGTCAGCACCGTAATTTTCCGGAACAGATCTGCCGTGGCCAGCGGCCCCATGCCGCCGAGAATACCGATGGATTTTTTCATAAGCAGCCTCCTCTTGTTTTGTCCTTTATCCTGTAATCAGGCCCTGGATCACCTTGATGGCAAGCAGCACCAGCACAACGACGACCGTGGGCTTGACAATCTTCGAACCGTTTTTGATGGCCAGACCGGAGCCGATATAGTGGCCCAGGAAGCTTGTCACTGTGCCGATCAGGCCCAGGGCGATGAACACCTTGCCGTTTGCAAGGCTTGTCACAAGCGCTCCAATATTGGACGCGAGATTCACCAGCTTCACATTGCCCGCCGCCGTGCGCACATCCATCTTCGCAAAATTGCAGAAGATCAGCAGCAAAAACGTTCCCGTGCCCGGGCCGTAGAAGCCGTCATACGCACCAATCACCAAAGACGCCGCACAGACAATCAGCATCTGCTTTTTGGGCTCAATCTCTCCCTTCGTCTCCGGGAGCTCTCGCTGCCGCAGCACCACAAACGCCACCACCGGCAGCACAATCAAAAGCAGATACTGCAGATACTTTTCTTCGATCATCAGCTGCAGGCTTGTCCCGAAGTGCGCGCCAACCAGCGCCAGCACAATCGACGGAATGCCAAGCTTCCAGTCGACAAAGCCGTTTTTGATGAACCGGCCCGTTGAGGCAATCGAGCCCAGGCCCGCCGAGAGCTTATTGGTGCCCAGCGCAAAATGCGCCGGAAGCCCCGCCAGAAGATATGTCGGCACGGAAATAATTCCGCCGCCGCCCGCAATCGCGTCGGTAAACGACGCGAGAAACACGCCGGCGGCCACAATCAGCGCCATCTGCAGTGTCAGTTCCTGCGCGCCCATCTTAAATCTCTCCTCTCGCGGCGCGCCGGAGCATCCAGGCCACGCCCTCTTCATCATTTCCTGGCGCAACAAGATCCGCCGCCCGCTTTGCCTTCTCGCTCGCGTTTCCCATCGCCGCGCCAACCCCGGCATACGCCAGCATCGCGCAGTCGTTTCCGCTGTCGCCCATGGCAAGCACCTCTTCGCGCGCAATGCCAAGAAGCTTCGCCAGATCCTCCAGCGCCGCGCCCTTGTTCGCCTCCCGACTCACGATCTCCATATCCAGCAGTCCCCCGTCCGTCACATAGACGGGCAAATCCCGCACAGCCGCAATCGCGCGCGCCTGCACAGCCGTATCCGGGAACGAGACATAGAGCTTTTCCACCGGCCCCTGCCACTGCGCGACATACGCGTCGAGGCTGTCTACCATTGTGTGCGTGTTTTCAATCAGCGGCCTTGCGTACTCCGGCATATACCGCGCGAAATTTTCCAGACAGCTGCGGTCGTTGCGCACATCGAGCTCTGTAAAATAGTGCACCATGCAGTCAAACCCCCGCAGCGCGTCATACGCGCGTCTTCCCAGCTCCGCCGGCATGCTGCGCTGGCCCAGAATTTTCATCGTCTGAAGATCCAGAATATATGCCCCCGTCGCGCAGATCATATACCGCACCTGCGGAAGCTGATCGGAAAGATAGCGGGTCTCGCTGTACGATCTTCCCGTATTGATTACAATTTCAATCCCCTGCTCTGCCGCCTCGCAGATGGCGCGCTTGCTCTCGGAAGAGATGATATTCTCCGATGTCAGCAGCGTCCCGTCCACATCCAGCGCAGCCAAACGTATCGCCATGTGTGTTCCTCACTGTATCTCAAATGTTGCGCCGCCGGGCCGGCAGCACCTCGGTACGCCTTATTCTACCAGTATCACATTCTGAAATCAAGGGCGCGCGGCCGCGCCTTTGCCCGGAAATTCACAATTTCTTCTTTTTTTAGATGTCTGTCTATGATATAATACGGTGTTAGTATCTTGAAAAACATTACTTCGCGCCGCACACGGCGCAGGAAGGCAGAAATACATGGGACTTTTTACAAAAATGTTCGGAACGCGCTCGGAGCGTGAGGTCAAAAAATTAAACGCCACAGTCGACAAGGTCATGGCCCTTGAAGCGTCCTGCAAATCGCTTTCAGACGACGCCCTGCGCGCCAAGACGCAGGAATTTAAAGACCGGCTGGCAAACGGCGAGACGCTTGACGATCTGCTGCCGGAGGCGTTCGCGGTTGTCCGCGAGGCAGCCGACCGCGTGCTCGGCATGCGCCCGTACCGGGTGCAGGTCGTCGGCGGTATCGTTCTGCATCAGGGCAGAATCGCTGAAATGAAGACCGGCGAAGGCAAAACGCTCGTCGCCATTCTTCCCGCCTACCTCAACGCCCTGACCGGTGAAGGCGTGCACATCGTCACCGTCAACGATTACCTTGCCAAGCGCGACTCGGAGTGGATGGGCAAGGTCTACCGCTTCCTGGGCCTGTCCGTTGGCCTGATTATTCATGATCTTTCCCCGGCCGAGCGCCGCGCCGCTTACGCGGCCGATATTACCTACGGCACCAACAACGAGCTGGGCTTTGATTACCTGCGTGACAACATGGCCATCTACAAAGAAGAGATGGTCCAGCGCGGGCACGCGTTCGCCATCGTCGACGAGGTGGACTCGATTCTAATCGATGAAGCCAGAACGCCTCTGATTATTTCCGGCAAGGGCGAAGAATCCTCAAAGCTCTACGAGATGGCGGACTACTTCGTCTCAAGGCTCAAAAAGCAGGTTTTCTCCACGACGGACGACAAGGAGCTGCAGGATCAGTACGACTGCGACTATGTGGTCGATGAAAAGGACCGCACGGTCTCGCTCACACAGACCGGCATCAAAAAGGCCGAGGAGTTCTTCGGCGTGGAGAACCTGGCCGATGCCGAAAACGCAACCATCTCGCACCACATCAACCAGGCCATGAAGGCCCGCGGCCTGATGAAAAAAGACATTGACTACGTGGTCAAAGACGGCCAGGTCATCATTGTCGACGAGTTCACGGGCCGCCTGATGTATGGCCGGCGCTACAACGAGGGTCTTCACCAGGCCATCGAGGCCAAAGAGGGCGTCTCGGTCGCAAGTGAAAACAAGACCCTTGCCACCATCACCTTCCAGAACTTCTTCCGCCTTTACGGAAAGCTCTCCGGCATGACCGGCACGGCGCTTACGGAAGAAGAGGAGTTCGGTGGCATCTACAATCTCGACGTTGTGGAAATTCCGACGAACAAGCCCGTCATCCGTATTGACAACCCCGATATTGTCTACAAGACCGAAGCCGGTAAATTCCGCGCCGTCATCCAGAAAATCAAAGACTGCCACGCCAAGGGCCAGCCCGTTCTGGTGGGCACAATCTCCATTGAAAAATCCGAGCTTCTGTCGCAGATGCTCAAGCGCGAAGGGATTCCCCACAACGTTCTGAACGCCAAGCACCATGAAAAGGAAGCGGAAATCGTCGCGCAGGCGGGCCATCTGGGCGCCGTCACCATCGCGACCAACATGGCAGGCCGCGGCACGGATATCATGCTCGGCGGCAACGCGGAGTTCATGGCCAAGAGCGACCTCAAAAAGCAGGGGCTTTCCGATGAACTCATCGCCGAGTCCAATTCCTTCGCCGAAACAACCGATCCTGAAATTCTTGCCGCGCGCGAGGCTTATAAGGCGGCCTACGCGAAATACAAGGTCGAGGTTGACCAGCAGGCAGAGCTTGTGCGCAAGGCAGGCGGCCTGTTCATCATCGGCACCGAGCGTCATGAGTCGCGGCGTATCGACAACCAGCTGCGCGGCCGCGCCGGCCGTCAGGGCGACCCCGGCGAGACGCAGTTCTATCTGTCGCTTCAGGATGATGTCATGCGCCTGTTCGGCTCTGAGCGCGTCATGCGCATGATGGAAACGCTCGGCATCGACGAAGATACCCCGATCGACGCCAAGATTCTCTCCGGCGCGATTGAAAACGCGCAGAAGACCGTTGAAAGCCGGAACTATCAGGCCCGTAAGAGCGTTCTTGAATACGACGACGTCATGAACATGCAGCGTAAGATCATCTACGAACAGCGCCGCCAGGTGCTCGACGGTGAGGACCTGCACAAGAACATCGTCTCCATGATGCAGTATTACGTCAGCAGCTACGTCACAAACGCCTTCAAAGGCCAGCCGCATCTGGAGTCGCGGCAGGAATTCTTTGAACTGATGTCGCATTTCGAGAACATTTTCTTCCCGAAGGGCGCCTGGATTGCAACCGATGAAGAGCTCGCTTCCATGAGCGCCGAGCAGATGGAGCAGCGCCTTCTTGATATGCTCAACCGCACCTATGAAAAGAAGGAAGCCCAGTACGGCAGCCCCGTCATGCGCGAAATCGAGCGCGTGATGACGCTGCGCGTCGTCGACGAGTACTGGATGGACCACATCGACGCCATGGACGATCTGCGCCAGGGCATCCGCCTGCGCGCCTATGCGCAGACCGACCCCGTTGTGGAGTACAAGCGCGAAGGCTTTGAAATGTTCGAGGCCATGACAAACGCCATCAAGGAAGAGATTGTCCGCCGCGTCTTCCTCGTCCGTCTGAAGACCGACCAGGAGGTCAAGCGCGAGCGCGTAGCAAAGATCACCGGCGAAGGCGGCGCGGGCGACAAGAGCGTCAAGCGCCAGCCGGTCGTGAAAAAGATCAAAGTCGGCCCGAACGATCCCTGCCCCTGCGGCAGCGGTAAGAAGTATAAAAAGTGCTGCCGCGACAAGGACCTGGCCGCCGAGCAGGGCAAGCAGGTATGACGCGCCGGGCAGCAAGTTTTCTGACCGCGCTGCTGCTTTTAAGTCTTCTTTGCGGCTGTGCAACAAAGCCCCCTGCTTCGAAAGCGCAGGAAGAACCGGCAGAAGCGATTGCGGCGGACGCCGGTTCTCTGAACGCAGAACTTTCCGAACCCCCGGCAGAAACTGCCGCGCAGGAGCAGCCGGAGGCAGAACTGCCGGAGCCCGGTAGCTCGCAGCCGGCCCCATCGGAGCCCATGACCTGGGACGAGCGGCTCCAGGCGCTTCTGGACGCCGACACCGAGTCTGTTGTCCTGCCTGAGCAGCCGCTCCCGCTCGATGAGACCTCTGCCTGCGCGCTTGCCCAGGCAGAAGCGCAGCG